>CAYJHU010000015.1:0-9291 GCA_964369655.1 uncultured Desulfovibrionaceae bacterium
TTTTTCTGGGGGAGGGGGCTTTTTGAAAAACGCCCCCGCCCCCAGACCCCCTCCCTCAAAAACTTTTCCATGAATTTTCCTTGCGGAAAATTCATGTTTTTACGAAAATTTAATCAACGTATTAATTTTCCTTTATTTTTCAACTTGTTGAAAAATAAAGTATAAGGGTTTCCAAAGGGGATTATCCCCTTTGGCGGAGGGCTTGGGAGGCAGCGCCTCCCAAAAATATATTTAATTATTTCTTCTTTAATTCTGAAATAATAAGTCCGATTAAGGTCAATGCAGTGCCAATGATGGCAAGCAAAGTGATGTTTTCATCCAAAATAAAGGCCGCGGCAAATACCGCTACCACAGGCACAAGGTAGATGTAGGCGCTGGCTTTGACTGCGCCAAGTACCTTTACCGACCAGCTCCAAGTGGCAAAGCAGATGGATGAGGCCACCACAGATAAAAATAAAAAATTAAATGCATTTATTGGTTTAAGTATGGTTTCTAAGGGCATGTCAATGCCTTGCCAAAATACCACGGGCAACATAAACATGAGCCCATAAAAAAAGACGCGTCTGGTGCATATGGCCATATTTATGCGTAATTCTCCGATCATGCGCATGAATATGGAGTAAAAAGCCCAGGTTAAAGCCGCTGCCGCCGCTAAAATATCACCCAGCGGATTGAGTTGCAACTTAACGGCACCATTGAAAATAATAAGCCCTATGCCGCTCATGGCCACCACAAAGCCGGCAAAAAAAGTCCACTGTAATTTTTCTTTGGCATAACCTCGCAAAAGCACTTGCGCAAGTAGCGCTGTGCAAAAGGGCGCAATGGCCACGATGATTCCCACATTGGAGGCGAGGGTATAATTTAAGGCTATGTTTTCTAGCAAGAAATACAGCGTTACGCCGGAAAGTCCCGCCCCCATGAAAAGTCTTTCTTGCCGCCAGTTTTTGATGGGCAACATGCTGGGATAAAATATGAGCAAGGTCACATATCCCAAGATGAAGCGAAAAAATAGCACCTCTAGGGGAGTGAAGTCATTGAGTAAAACCTTGGTTGAGACAAAGGTTAAGCCCCAGATGAACACCGTGCCAAAGGCCACAAGGTGCCCACGCATTTCAATATTTAGGGGCATGCTTTCACTTCCTTTTTATTTCCGACTGACGACGCAGATTACTATTTTTCAGCGGCATGCTAAGCCTAAGCATCCTCTCTAATGCTCTGGTTTTCAACAATATACTTCTTGCTCTCAGGATAGTTCTTTTGCAACATATCTGCCATATGCGGATGACAGGTGAAAAAGAGCACCTGATGGCGCTTGCCGGTTTGGGATAAGTCCAACAAGGCTTGCCCTGTGCGTTCTGCGCGTTCCGGATCAAAGTTTACCAGCACATCATCCATAATCACCGGTAAGGCTGTGGCGTGGCTGGCATGATTGCGAATATAGGCCAAGCGTAAGGAAAGATAGAGTTGCTCTTGCGTGCCGCGGCTTAGGATAAAGGGCGACAGCGGTTCTCCCGCTGGGGAGATAACATGCAAGCTATTATCCTCAAGGGATGCGCTGAGTCCTTTCCATTTTTCATCGGTAATGCGTGCAAAAATTTCTGAGGCAAGGCGAATAACTTGCGGCTGGCGTTCTTTTTCAAAGCGCTGTTTTGCTTGCATAAGTAATTGCCGTGCCACGGCAAGCTGTGACCATTGCTGGCTGGCAGAATGCAAACTTGCTTGTAAATTACTTTCTTCTTGGCGCAATTTAGCCAAGGTGTCGGTACTCGTAATATGATGCAATGTAGATTCGACACTGGCAAAGGCATGCATATTTTCTTGCTCTTTTACCAAGAGTTCTTGCAGTTCACGTTCTTTTTCATGTAAAAAATACTCACATTCGTGCTTTTCGCGGCTGGCAAAGGAAGCCAAAAACTCGTCAAAATCTTTATTGGCGGCGGCTAAACGCAAAGCATGCTCAAGGTCACCCTTGCGGCGCGAAAGTTCAAGTCTTTGGGCATGAACCTTTGCAAGGCGAACAAATTCTTCTTCGTCTTCGGTTTGAGCCATGGTCAGCAAATGCTTGATATTGGCTTTTGCATCGCTAAGTGCTTTGCTTGTTTCGTGCAATTCTTCGGTGTGAGTATTGATTTGCTCTTGTAATTGTTGTTGAATATTTTCTGCATCGCTGGTGGCGTGCAAATCTAGCAAGAGATCATCAAGGCTTTGCACCCAATTTTCTTGATAGGGGAGGTCGCTATTTAGGGTTGCCACGGGTAAGTCCTTGCTAGTGGCCTCTAAAATGGCGCGTAAAGGCTCTACAAAAAGTTCGCATTGACGTTGCATGCGTTCTTTTTCTTCGGCCATGCGTGTGATGTCTGCTTCTACGGTGAGGCATTTTTCCATGCATTCAAGGACAGAATGGATTAAGCTTGGGGAAACATCCATTTGTAATCCCATATCTTGCAGGCGCTTTGCCCAGGCCTCGCGTGCTTCTTTCCACTGTTCTTCGGCTTGTTGCGCATTTTGCGAAGCTTCGAGCAGACTTTTTTCTGCCAATTCTTGATTATGCTTGGCATTATCCAGCGTTGCCGCAGCTTTAAGGCGTTCAGCAAGGGCTTCATCAGCATCGCGGCAAGCATCAAGTACTCTTTGTACAGCTAGCAAAATATTTTCTTCGCCGTAGTCGGCGGTGCTTTCTTGCGTTACTAAATCTAAGCTTTGCTCTTGCTTGAGATGCAACTCTGACACAAGATTATTCATAATTGCAGGGATGTTGCAAAGTTTTTCTTTGTATTCATCTTTGTTTGCGCGCAATTGGTTGACTTCATCTTCAAGGTTTTGAGCATTGGCTTGTGCCATAAGAGCTGATTCTACCTTGGCAAAGAAAGTCGTCGCCGCATCGGGAGAAGGAATGGTGCTAACCTGTTGCATACGCAGGCATTCGTGCCACTTGAACAGCGCTTGCTGTTCTTGCTGTTGCGCCTTGCTAAGCTCTAACCGTTTGGCCTTGGTTTTTTGCACAAGTTCATTATATTCTGCTTCTAAATCACCCATATCAAGACTCATACGCTCATTGGTGGCGCATTTTTCGCGCTCGCGCTCAAGGAGAATTTCCACGGCATCAAGGGTTATGGGATCGGCATCGGTGACTTCAGCCACAGTGCATAAGTTTTTAATTTTATTTTCCATTTCGCTCAGTTCAGCTTGAATGCCGTTGCCGCGCTGGTTAAGTTCTTCCATTTCTTGCGCATAGCGTTTGCTTTCTGGGCCGGAACGCGGCAAACCGCCGCTCAAAAATCCTGCACCTGTGAGCACCACAAGATAGCTTGACCACTGCGAAAGGGGCAAGATGTGCTTTGGGCTTATTTGAATTTGGTGAATATCAAAATAAATGGGTAGGGCCAGTGCGGCTAAGCCGCATAAAATAATGATGCCACCAATAATCATGAGCGCAACGCTCTTTACTGGCTTTGGGGCGATGCTGTTTTCGAGGCGTTCTACGATTTCTGCCAGACGATCTCGCTCGAGGCAGAAATTTGTATAAAGATGACGCAAACCACGGATGGCTGTGGCGCGTTCGTCAATGCGCTCACGTGAAGTGATGGTATTTTTTTGAATATGCTTTCTAAGACGCTCATAGCGCAGGCGTGCGACGTCTTCATTTTCTTGGGCCTGGGCTACTTGTTGTTCAACATCAAGGCACACTTTGCGAGCTTCTTGTGCATTAACGGCAAGGGGTAGGGCTTCATCTTGACTGTTTTTGATTCCCTCAAGTATGGGCAAAGCATCCTTAATGCTTTGTTTTACTTGCCCTTCTTCGCTAGAAAGCGTTAGGGGGCTTAGGGCACGCATAAAGGTTTGCTTAACATTGCTGAGCGTGACCTCTTTTTCCTTTAAGCTTTGGCAAGTATTTTCTAAAAGGGCGCTGTAGCGACGTATGTTTTCGCGCTCTTCTTCATTAGCAAGCTCTTGCGGCTTGGGCATTTTTTCGAGCGTATCTTGGGCTTGCTCCACTGCTTGTTTGGTGCTGACCACACTTGTATTGGATTTTTCTAAATGCAAGGTGGCAGCAATGCGGGCTTGCTCTGCGGCTTGGATATCGCTGGATTTTTGCTCCAGCTCATTGCGAGCCAGCAAGGAGCGATCAATGCTGTGAATGCGCTCGCATGTCCAGTCCGGCCCTAAGTCTTGTAGATGCGTGTTGAGCTGAATATGTGCTTTTTGCAAATGTGCTTCTTTAAGCACCAATCCATCTTGCGCTTGCCTAAATGAGGCTTTGTGTTCGCTTAATGATTGTAAATTGTTACGTTTTTTTATGAGCGTATGATTGATAATAGGCTCAATTTCGCTAAGTTTTGCTTCTAATTTGCGATGACGCTCTTCTTCTGTGTCGGCGCGGCGTATGGCTTGCTGTAAGACGAGCTGCGCCCTTTCAAGACGGCCTACTCCATCTTCAGGGAATGTGTTTGCCACCGGCTCAAGTCGTGAAAGCTGATCTTCCACGTTTTGCCATTCATCCCATTGTTTCCATACTCCAAGTTGGCGTTCGGCATCACGTCTTTCTTGTTCGCAAAGTGTTTTACGCTCGCGCAGGCTTTGCAAGGTGCTTTCAAGCTCTGTACGCTCTTGACTTAAGGCATCATATTGCGCGCATTCTTTTTTTATGGCGGCAATTTCTTTTTGAATTTCTTCAATATTTTTGAGAGTTGCATTGATAAAAGGCGAAGTGCCACGCACCTTAAAAAGCTTTTCCATTTTAGTTTCAAGCTCTTTTAGAATTTCGCCGGGGGAGCGCATATTCATGCCAAAACTCGCACCATAAAGGGCATGGCGCACCTTGTCATCATGCAAGCTTTCAAAAACTTGTAACTCACTTAAAGAAAAGCCAAAAACATTGCGATACATGTCGCGGTTTACGCCGGCAAGAATATTTTCCATGAGCATAGTATCAAGGGCGTTGCCGTGCTCGTCCGTGAGGATAAGGCTCTCGTTGCCTTTGCCGGGCCTGCGAGTGACATTGATGAGGCCTTTTTCATTGGTGTATAGGGAGAGAGAGCCGCCCACAAGGCCGCTACTTCCTGGACGTAGCGTAGCAAAGTTGCGGTTTTGTATATCATTTTTTTTGATGAGTGGAAAGCCAGTAAGAATGGTACGGAAAAATTCCAAGCATGTGGACTTTCCGGCTTCATTTTTTCCTAAAAAAATTGCTAAACCTTCTGGGAGATCTTGCAAAGAAATTTGCGAAAAAATTCCAAAGTTATCTATATTGAATGATTTAATGTACATTAACGGTTCTCCATAAGCTCGGCGCAGAGGCGATTGGCATCTTGTAAGAGCGTCACGGCATCATCGGCATCAAGGCTCAAAAGGTGCTGTCTTGCTCGTGAATAATCGTAGAGAGGGGACAAGGATTCTTTAATAAATGTTTGCGCAGTGGCGCTGTCTCCTTGCAAAAATTCTCCAAGGCGCAATGTTTCACCAAGCAGGTCGTCGCGCTCAAGCATTTCTGCTACATTCATAAGGGGAGCAGTTTCTACACAAATATCTTTAAGCCAAGTATACGGCTTTTCATGGCAATTACTTTGAATGCGCTCGCACAAATCTTGACAATAATTTTTATAGCGAAGCTCTCCGTCAAGCACGGTGCGCCCTGTTAAAATAACGCGTACCAGCAAAGCTTCGCACTGTAAGGAAGCTTGGTTGCGAAGCTCATGCAGGCCTTCTTGAATGCGCTCTTCTACTTCATGTGCTTGCTCTAAGTCTTCTATATTTATGTTTAATTTTTCCCAAATGACGGGTCCTAATGCATGAAAGTCGGATTCAATGGCAAAGCCTTGCCCTTGTGCAGTGACGCTTACAAGGTAACAGCCTCGTTCGCCTTGCTCGTTAATATGCAAGCCTTGTGTATTGCCGGAGTAAAGCACAAAGGGAGCTTCGCACACGATTCGTCTTTGGTGCACATGGCCGAGGGCAAAAGCGTCAAGTTCAGTTTTTTTAAGATCTTCGACAGAGCAGGGGGCATAGCGATCGGCAGGGGGCACACTGTCAATGGCACAGTGCGCAAGTCCCAACTGAAAAACGTTAGCATGCTCACCTTTTATGCGTGAAAAAGATGTAACAATATTACGTGTTTCTTTGTTGCTGGCATGGCTTATGCCGTGCACTATGGCAATGGTGGCACCTTCGGCATTTTTTACTTCTTTTGCGTTCATGTCGGTGCCAAAGGTGTAGGTATTGTCTGGCCAAACAATGCTTTGCAAACGTGATGACATGGGGTCATGGTTGCCATGCACCAAAAATACCGGAATATGCAATTTTTGGAGGCGAATACAGGCATCGCGCAAGGCAAGATGCGCTTTAAGGCTTTGATCTTCTTCGTTATATATATCACCGGCAATGACAAGAAAGTCCGGCTTTTCGCGTTCACACAGATTCACCAATCTTTCAAGAGCGGTGAAGGTGGAGTTTTGTAAAATACTATGCAAATTTTCATGTAAATTGCTGCTTTTATGTCTTAAACCACTAAATGTTGTATCAAGGTGTAAGTCTGCTGCGTGGATGTAGCGTAGTGAATGCATGCAATACTCCTCATCTGGATGCGCGTAAAAAGTTAGAATTTAAAAAAATACTCAAGAAAGTTTAGAAGTTTTCTAAAAAAAAGCAAGTGTTTTTATAGGGATTTGGAGGTATTTGATTGGATAAAATTAAATATTCAATGATATTGATTGTGTACAGAATAGGCAGTCGGCACTGAAAATTCATTAATTTATTAATATAATAAAACTTTAATACAGTATTGTTTAAATAAAATTGCTAAGAAATGAGCTTAGAATGCGAAATTACGCAATTTTATAACAGTAAAAATAACTTTTTGGTTCAACTAGGTTAGAAGAATACAAAAAAGCCCTACACGGTTTTTGTGAAGGGTCTTTCTGTAAGATATATTAAAAATAAAGTGGTTAGCTTATAGAATTTTGCAGCCGTCTTCCTCTACGAGCACCATAAATTCTCGGCGTACGCCGCCCCATTCCGGATAATAAAGGCCCGGTTCCACGGTGACCACCATACCCGGTTCAAGAATGGTGTGGCAGCGCGGACTTAAGGAGGGAGCCTCATGTGTTTCAAGGCCAACGCCATGTCCAAGGCCGTGAGTAAAGGCTTTTTCTACGCCCTCATCTGCAAAGACTTGCCATGCTGCCTTGTAGATATCACTGCATTTTTGTCCTGCGCGTATTTCAGCGATGGCAGCCTCTTGGGCTGTACGCACTAGTTGCTGGGTGAGCATAAAATGGGTGGGAGTATCGGATGTTCCTACCCAGAAAGTACGTGTTTGATCTGAGCAATAGTCGAAAAGGCGACAACCTACGTCAATAAGTACACAGGTGTCTTCGGTGATGCAGGTATTACCGGGGATGGCATGCGGCAGGGCGGCATTGGGGCCAACAGCCACAATACTGCTAAAAGCCAGTTCAGATGCGCCCCCTTCGCGAAAGAATTTTTCTATGCCCCAGGCAAGATCTGCCTCGGTTCGGCCCACATGCAATTCATCATAAACCCATTCCATGAGTCTGTGATTGAGCTCGCATGATTTTTTCATGCATTCAATTTCATGGCTGTCTTTTATAATGCGTAGTGATTCCACAAGATTTTGTGCTGAAGAGAGCGAGAGACCACACGCAAGCTCAGCATAAAAGGCAGCGGAGACTATGGATTTTTCAACCCCGATGCGCCCACGCACTGTTTTTTTGAGTAAAGAGCCTATATCTGCGGCGGCATTGCCACCGTAAATAAAGACGGCATCTTCATCCCAAAGGCGTTTGGCTGCATCTAAATAGCGAGAATCCGTACACAGCCAGTCCTTGCCGCTGGCCGTGATGATTAAGCGTCCCGCACTTTCATTGAATTGCGGGTCATGGAGCTCAAAGCCGGAAAGGTAAAAACGATTGGCGGCATGACTGATTAAAAGTGCATCCAGTCCGGCTGCATACATTTTTTTGCGTAGTTTTTCTCGCCTGGCTGCATATATTTCTGTATTCATTATAGTTCCTTGTAAATCCTTATGAAATCATTGGCGTTCGGCAAGCCATGTTATGAGTGCCGTACGTAATGCGTCAGGCGAAATGGGCTTACCCACATGATCATTCATGCCAGCCTCTTGGCAGGCTTTGATATCTTCGTTCATAACATTGGCAGTCATGGCGATAATAGGTATATCTTTTAGAAATTCAATGCTTTGTCCAAGTTCACGAATTTTTCTGGTGGCTTCAAGACCATTCATTATGGGCATTTGCAAGTCCATAAAGATAAGGTCGTAACTTTTTTCTTGCGCCTTTTCCACCGCTTCTTGACCATTGTCGGCAAATTCTAAGGAGAGCTCGAATTCCTCCAACATGGCGGTGGCGATTTCTTGGTTGATTAAGTTATCTTCGGCAATGAGCACTTTTTTGCCTTTAATTGCTTCAAGTTGCAGGTCGTAATCAACATTTATGCTAACTTCGCCTTCACGTCCGTGCGGCATAAGAGTTTCGTGTGAAGCCATCATAGGGATGGTGCAGATAAAGTTTGAGCCTCTGCCTTCCTCAGATTTTACTTCAATACTGCCGCCCATAAGTTCTATTAGGCGCTTACTGATGGCAAGCCCAAGACCGGTACCGCCAAATTTTCTGGATGTGGAAGTGTCTGCTTGCGTAAAAGGTTTGAAAAGTTGACGTATTTGTTTTTGTGAGAGGCCAATACCTGTGTCACTTACGCTAAATTGCAGCACATATTCCCACAGACTTTTCTTCTCTTTGACGCTAACATGCAATTTTACGGAGCCTTCAGAGGTAAACTTGATGGCATTGCTCAAGAGATTTAAAAGTACTTGGGTCAGTCTTTCGCCATCGCCCATAAGCATATTTGGCACGTTGTCGTCAATAACGCGTTGGAAAGTAAGATGTTTTTCTGAAGCAGTGAAGGCCATAATGCTATACACTGCATCAATGTTGGAGCGAAGGTTTAGCGGCGTATTTTCCAGGTCCATTTTATTAGCTTCAATCTTAGAAAAATCCAAAATGTCATTGATAATACGCAGTAAACCCTTGGCTGATATGGTTATTTTTTCAATGTAATTTAATTGAGTTTCGTTAAGGTTTTCCTTTTCAAATACATGGAGGAAGCCGAGCACAGCATTCATGGGCGTGCGGATTTCGTGACTCATGGTGGCTAAAAAATCACTCTTGGCGCGGGCAGCTTGCTCGGCTGCGTCACGGGCAATGATGAGTTCTTTTTGGGCATTTTGAATGTCTGTTACATCATGCGCCCAAGCCA
>CAYJHU010000015.1:9391-17085 GCA_964369655.1 uncultured Desulfovibrionaceae bacterium
GGGCTACTGTCGAGTATTTCCCGCTGTCTTTGCAGTTCATTTTCGAGCTTTTCTTGCAAGTTCACTGTTTCTGTTATGTTAATGCTTACATTAACAGCATATTTTACCTTACCATCGTCGTCAAAGACAGGAGATTGCACGTTGCGTAGGATATATTTTTCACCGCTAGGAATTGTGATACTAAAAGTGCTGCTTTCAGCCTTGCCATGCCTAAAGACTCGGCGCACCATATCTACCTGCTGTTGAAATACTTCAGGGGACATTCCGCGCCGTATGCTTTCGCGCACGTCTTCAACTTTGTCCACATTTAGTACTGTAAATACACGTGAATTGGCTAAAAATATACCGGTTGGAGTATGCACAATAAGCGCATGCGGAATGCTGTCGATGATTTGTTGCATTTCTGTGATGCGGCTTTGTGCATGCTTTGCTTCTATGGAGTTTTGATACGAGGAAATGTCTGTGCCTAGGAAAACCCACAGATTTTTTTTGTCTGTCTGCGGTAAACGTGTGCATTGCATGCAAAAGGGGGCTGCATTTTTTGGGCGAATATTTAGGACAAAGTTGGTTCCTGAGCGCAAGAGTTTTTTAAGCTCTACAGCTGTCATATCGTCAGTATAGTCAAGGAGTTGCATTTGTCCATCTGCTTCGTCATGCTCTAAGTGCGTGTAGAAAAACTCATTGGCATAATGCACAAGGCCAGTCTCATCAACATTAAGGTAAAAAATGCCTTGAGCATTACTAAGAGCTGAAGAAAAAGCGCGATATTGCTTATAAATTTTTCCTGTTCTTAGTAAATAGAAGATACTTACAATGAGCGCTATTAAAATTCCTATGACCAGAGCAATGGAAAAAAACCATATGTTGTCAACTTCCTTCATGGAAGTATTGCGCGGAATAATCCCCATCGTCATCCAACCGGTGTTACCTATGGAATCAACACTAATGTAGCTTTCAACACCTCGGAAAAATATGGGCTTTTTTTCCTTGCTCAGAGAGAATAAAAATTCTTTGGTTACTTTGGGGCGGGGTAAGTTATTTTCTTCAGCAATAATTTGGCAGATGCTTTGCTCTGAAATTTTCCCATCTTCCGTAAAGTGACCTTTGTTATCTACAAAAAAGACATTGGAACCAAGACTTTTATTTGACATTTTGCTTTGCGAAAAATGTGGACGTATTGCATCCTCAACAGCCACAAGCGCGCCAATTATTTCTTTTTTTGATGAAATAACTGGAACTGCATGGGCAATGTAGTCTTTCATGTAGTTCTCTCGGTGAAGAATGCCCGAAGTGTAGCTTTCTCCTTTAATTACGTCCGAAAAATATGCCCTATCCGCTATGCTGAAGGCAGCACCGGTGACAGTTTTGCCATAACCGTCGAGATTTGCAAAAAACATGTCTTTCCAGCCATATTTTTCCATCTCTTTTCGTAAAATATCTATTTTATCATTGAGCTCTATATTTTTGCTTGTAATATCATTGAGGTAAGACACCGAGCGTAATTTTGCGCCGGTATTTTCGAGGCGTTCTGCAGCCAATTGGGCACTGTTTGCCCCGACAGCTTCTATGGATTGGCGAACTTGTCGATATAAAACACCTTCAAGTGTAACAACATAAAAAATACCCAACAAAACCAAAAGGAAGGGAATTATGCACAAACTAATGATGATGATTTTTTCTAGGTCTATATAACTTTTCTTTGTTGTATCCATATCTTAACCTTAAGGAATGCAAGTTTTATGAATAAAGTGAAAGCACAATTGAAACATTAAGTAGTTTACATTGCAGTAAGCTCTAATTTTTTGTTATTTGAGGTATTTTAAGCATGAACTATGTATCACTGAATGCCTACACAATTGCTACTACATATAAGTCCAATAATCAAGTTGGCAATGACTAATGCGGCATTACTTTGATATAATTAAAGATTTTGTTTGGCTGCTGAATAGTAAATTCAAAATACTATTCAGCAGCGGTGGAGATATTACTTTTTTGTTAAATGCGGGCAAAGCGGTTTAAGGTGTTTTTTTGCCTAAGGCTTGCCACTGTAAAAGTTTTATTTATTTCTTTTTTCGCGCTTAGTGAACTGTTTGAGTACTGCTTTGGCTGTTTTGTCGCCGTTTTTTGCGGCGAGTTTATACCATTTTTCAGCTTGTACAACATCACGAGCAACGCCTGTACCTTGATCATACATGTAGCCAAGGCTAAATTGTGCGGCGGCGTCGTTTTGCTCTGCAGCAAGGGTGTACCACTTAATGGCCATGGTGTAGTCCGGTTCGGAAATTTTTCCTTCTTCGTACATAAAACCTAAATTATATTGAGCGGGTGCATAGCCTTTTTCCGCAGCTTTTAGATAATATTCATGCGCTTTAATAAAGTTTTGCTTTAGTCCAAGCCCTTGGGCGTACATGTAGGCTAAGTTGTTTTGTGCCAGCATATGTTCTTGGTCGGCGGCTTTTTGGAACCAATAGACAGCGCGGGCGTCATTTTTTTCTACACCTTTTGCATGCACATAAATCCATCCCAAGGAGTACTGTGCATCGGCAAGGCCTTGCTCAGCGGCCTTTTCGTACCATTCCACAGCTTTTTTTTCATCCTTTTTAACGCCCCGCCCATTGGCCAGCATAAAAGCCAGATTATAGCGTGCCACGGCATGCCCGCTTTCTGCGGCTTTGCTGAACCATTTTACGGCTTCTTTGTTATTTTTTTTGATACCTTGCCCTTTGGCAAGAGCACCTGCGTAGGAGTTTTGTGCGCTGATGTCGCCGGCGCGTGCGGCTTTTTCATACCAAATGGTGGCTGTGCGTGGGTTACGCTTTACGCCTTCTCCTGCTTCGTACATCCGCCCCACAAAGTACATGGCTTCATTGTTACCGCTTTTGGCAAGGGGCATAAGTATTTTAAATGCGGAGGTAAAGTCTTTGCTTTCAATGGCTTTTTGTGCTTCGCTTAGCTTTGTTGCCTCGGCGATGCTTTGTTCGCTACTTAGGCTTGGGGCAATGCTTGGCTCTGCAGTGCTTATGGAGGGAAAGACCGAAAAAATTGCGGTTAATCCTAAAAATATACTAAAAATAGTAACCTTTTTCACAAAAACCTCTGTATTCTTAAAATTATTCAAATTCATATTTTTTCAATTTATTTTGCAGTGTTGCACGTGTAATGCCTAAGCGTCGCGCCGCTTCACTTTTATTTTTATCTACATCTTCAAGGGTTTGCTTGATGACTTTACGCTCCATTTCATCCAAGGAAAGCCCGGATAAGGATATATTTGGAGTAGCAGTATCTTGCATATCGTCGTTTTCAGCGCTGTCAGAAGTCATAAGTGTTAAGGGTAATTCTCTTTCTGTAATGGTATCACCAAGACACATGATGACGGCTCTTTCTACGGCATTTTCCAGTTCCCGAACGTTACCAGGCCACGCATAGCGCATCATAAGGTCTAAAGCCTGCGGAGAAAATCCCTTAATTGTCTTACGGTTGCGTTGAGCAAAGCGCTCTAAAAAGTGAGCGGCTAAAAGGGGAATATCTTCTTTGCGCGCACGCAATGACGGTACATCAATGGTAATGACATTGAGGCGAAAATACAAATCTTCACGGAAATTCCTAGCCTTCACCTCTTCCATTAAATCTCTGTTAGTAGCGGCAATGATGCGCACATCTACTTTGATGGGCGAGTCAGAACCTACGCGTTGCACTTCGCCTTCTTGCAGGGCACGTAAAAGTTTTGCTTGTAAAAGCAGGGGCATTTCTCCAATTTCATCTAAAAAAAGTGTCCCTTCATGGGCCTGCATAAAACGCCCTTCGCGCTTTTTGTCCGCGCCGGTAAAGGCTCCGCGCTCGTGCCCAAAAAGCTCTGATTCTAGTAGATTTTCTGCTAAGGCCGCGCAGTTTACTGTGACGAGCGTTTTTTGTGCTCTTTCGCTGCCTTGATGGATGGCCTTGGCCACCAATTCCTTACCGGTGCCGGAGGGACCGGTGATAAGCACCGTGGCCTCGCTGGGCGCTACGGTGGTAATCATGGAGCGCATGTCTTCCACTCCCTTACTGCGTCCTAATATGCCTGGTACGATGGAGTTTTCTGAAAGCTGACGGCGTAATTCTCTATTTTCCACAGTAAGGCGACTATGCTCAAGGGCGCGCTGCAAAGTATTGCTTAGCACGTCGAAATCTAATGGTTTTATAAGGTAGTCATAGGCGCCAATGCGTAGAGCTTCTACTGCTGTTTCTACCGAGGAATAGGCCGTCATTAAAATTACGGGCAGGGCAGGGTTAAACTCTAAAATATGGCGTAAGCTTTCGATGCCATTCATGCGAGCCATGCGCACATCCATAAGCACTGCATCAAAGCATTGCTCTTGCACCTTAGTAACGGCAACATCGCCGTCGTCGGCTTCGTGTACTTCATAATTCCAAGATTTTAAGAGCATACGCAGCATATGCGCATGGGCTTCGTCGTCATCAACGACAAGAATCACGGGGTTTTTTGCCATTATATTTCACCTTTTTCATGGGCTAAGGGTAAGAGTATACGAAAAGTTGTGCCGCTTTTATGCATATCTATCATTTTTGAAGTATTTTTTGTATTTGAAGTGACAGAAATTTCACCGCCGTGGGCTTCTACAATTTTATGTACCGTGGCAAGGCCAAGTCCTGTCCCTTGGCCTTTGGTGGTGAAATATGGATCAAAAATATGCACAAGGTGCTGTTCTTCAATGCCAATACCATTATCTTTAATTTCCAAAGCCAAAAATTTTGCGGCGTGCACGGTGAAGGAAAAATGCACTTCTCCTCCTTGCGGCATGGCTTCAATGGCATTTAAACAAATATTGAGCAAGGCTTGTCCAAAGCGATCCACATCTAAAAGCACCAAGGGTAAGGGGCGTTTTGGGCGCTGGATATGAAAATATATACGCTTTTGCTCGGCATCTTGACGCAAGAGCTGTAAGGCATGCTCCACCACAGTTAGAATTTGCGTGGGCTTGGCATGTACGTCAGTTGGGCGAGAAAGACCAATTAAATCAGTGATTACTCTGTTTAGGCGCTCCACCTCACGCACCATAACACCGGCGGCTTGTCTGTCCTCGCTACCCTCAGGAAAACGTTGCCCAAAATAGGTGGCATATCCCTTAATAGAGCTGAGAGGGTTGCGGATTTCGTGGGCAACGCCTGCGGCAAGGTTGCCAATGGCCGCGAGCTTTTCTTTGCGACTCATTTCTTCTTCAAGTTCACGTACTTGCCCTTCAGCAAAGGCTTGGCGTCGGCGCGATTCTTGCGCCCGCAAAGCATAATACATAGCAAGTAAAAGCGCCGCACCTGCCAGCGCAATCCCTCCGGCCAGTGAAAATAAATAAATGCGATCATGCCTTTGCCCTAATTCATAAGGGCTGATGTCTAGGCCTAAAAAAATCAGCATGGGCGGTGTATTGAGTGGACGTTTAATTTTTTGCCGAGGCCCCAATCCTCCTTTACGCGGAGGAGGCGCAGATCCCTGCAAGTTTTGATTTCTTTGTTGCATCCAAGGGTTAGGTCTTGGGCTGGGTGGTTCGTGATTAGTCATAGACAGCATGAAATCTCTATAAATAACAAATGTTTGCTTGCCGTCAACTTCTGCAATAAACCAGCGCAAAGAGCTGTTTTCTACGGGATTTGAAAGCTCTTGGAGTAATTTTTCGTTGACCTCTTGTCCATTGACCTCTAAAAAACTTCCGGTGCGTTCGCTGTTATTATGCGCAAGGATAATACCTTCCGGCATGACAACAGAAATAAAACGCACATCAGCGCTTACAAGCTCTTCCAGCGTTCTTTGCAATTGTACCGGTGAGCGCCGACGCACACTAATGCGCACTGCTCCTTCCACTGCGTGGATAAGCGCACCGCCCTCGCCAGTCAGCAAGCGTATCATGCTGGCCTCATTTTGCCCAAGGGAGAGGGTTAAAATGGAGGTAACCACAAGTAGCAAAATTCCCACAGCTCCAACAATAGGCCAAATAATAGAAGCTATTAGCCATTTTGATTTTGGTTTCGTGGGTGAAATTGTAGACTGTGGTGCTTTGGTCATTACGAAAAGTGCTCCGGAGCTTATTGCGTCAAACAGAAAAATTGAAAGCAAAATTTACGCCAAATGCAAATGGATGGCAAGGGCAGAATATCTTGCTATTTTAGGAAATAAAAAGGAAATATCCTTAATGAGCACAATGGTACATTTTTTGCTCATTTCTTTAAGCTACCATAGATTATAAATATGGTAGACTGGAGTTATTATGAATAAAGTTAAATATATATCTTTTTTTGTTGGCCTTGTTTTCTTAAGCACTGCGGCCATAGCCAAAGAGACCTGCTGGAATGTTGGTATGACAACAGAGCAAAAAGAAAAAGCACAGCACATTTTGGCTGAAGAAAAGCCCAAGATTAGCGCTTTGCGCGCGGAGTTGCGTAAAAATATGCATAAATTAAAGTCTTTTACGTATGCTGGGCCTGAGGACCATCAAAAGCTCGCTTTACTTGGGCAAGAGTTGCAATCCCAAAGGCAAGAGCTTTGCACCATGCTGGACGAGCTTAACATAAGACTGCAAGATGAAGCTGGTGTTTCCTTGCGCGGCTATAAGAAACGTAAATGCGCAAAGCTGAGCAGAGCTATAACAAAAGACTCTATCCACTTAGAAAAACATGTAAAAACAACACCTCATCATGTAGAATAATAAAAAAATACAGGGGGAGTATGTCATTTTTATCTTCCCCTGTATAAAAAATATGCAACTGTATAATTTTTATACAGGCAAAAATGGTGGCTGTATAATTTTTATGCACCCACACAAAGTAAGAAAAAAAATTATATTATTAAATTGGGCACTAAAGGTAGTTGAGCGGTTTACTAGGTTTTGGCACACACTTTGCTATACTACCTGCAAATGAGCGCACTTCGCTCAACTTAAGGAGTTCTATATGAAATTCAAAATTACTCTGCCTTTATTAGCCTTGGCGCTTTTGACCTTCTATGCACCAGATACCGCGTCCGCACGTGATTGCATGGGCGCAAAGATGATGGCTGATCATCCTGATTATAGCAAAATTACAGCTGAACAAAAAAAAGCAGTACGCACACTTATGACTGAGTCTCGCGAAGCTGCTCAAAATATAAAAGATTTATTATATGTAAAAGATCAAGAGCTTATAGCATTGCACAAGGCTGCATATCCCAATGCCGATGCCATTGGCAAAAAAGCTACCGAAATTGTTGAATTACGCAAGCAATTGCGCGAGGTTCGTAAAAAAGTAGGTATTGAAATTGATAAAATCCTCGGTTTAGAGCCAGGTACACACAGCTTCGGCGGTTGTGCAGGCATGGAAATGGGCCACAAAGGGCATATGCGTGGTGGTAAACATGGCGGTAAGCACGGCGGCATGCACGGCAAAGGGCCGCATATGAACCACGGACAGCATATGCAGGGTAAGCCACATCAAGCTCCTCCCGCTAAAGACCCAGCACCAGCTGAAAACCAAGAACAAGGCTTATAAAAACAAACCAGCGTGATAACGCATTAAAATATACGATATACGGCTTCATCCACCGTAGAGACAACAAACACAACTCCTCACTCAGTAACCCCTAACCCTCTCCTCTGGCCACCAAGTTCTTTGGTGGCTTTTTTGTGGAAAAGAAAACCTCCCGCTAGGCGGGAGGTTCTAAAAAGCTT
>CAYJHU010000016.1:0-16968 GCA_964369655.1 uncultured Desulfovibrionaceae bacterium
GGAATATTTTTATCATTCCAAGGCTTTACAGGAGAGCAAAAATGAACAATATAAGGAGACTCTAAAGCAGCCGCATAACTTTCATAATCATTTTGCGATACATGCATTTTAAGTTCTTCTAAAATAACATGTGTTTGCATATTCCAGCATGGCTCAAGAAAGCTCACATTATTTTGCATAACGCTATTGATAATGCATTGGTCAACAGTACGTGGCCTTTGCACCTCGCACAATTTCTCAAGGCATTTTTGGGTAAATTGTAATTGCAAAAGTTTTGGAATATCAAAGACTAACAATCCGCTATTGAAATAATTTTGTGCATTTTCCAGCTGCAAAACAGTGCTGGCATAGTCTTTTAAGACAGCATCATACTCAACTTTGCACTTAAATTTATATTCCAAGACAGCCGCCAAGGGTTTTTGCAGTAAATCAATGGAAAATAAATCACTTACATCTCGCAAAAAAAGCATATCGCAATCACAATACAGCACTCGAGTATAATGCTGAAAAATAAGCGGAATGAAAAATCTATAATAAGCTTCCCTGCTAAAATGCGCATGAGTCACAAAAATATCGGCATCAATAGCATCTAAATAGGATGAAACATTAACAAAACGAATAGAAAAATTTTCAGCCTGCAGAGACTGTAGTCTTTGTAGGTAATCATCAGCAAGCTCTGTATGCAGAATAAAAATGTCGTACACTGCACCCTTAAGGGCATGTTTTTTAAGTGAATAAAGAGCAACGCCCAAATAAGGGGCATAAACAGCATTGGTAGCAAAAACAACACATTGCGCAGTGCTTTGGCAAAGAGGCTCAGGTCTTATTTTTGCAAGCTGCATATCAATGCTCCTCTATCGTCCGGGGCAACTATCCACCATGGATTCAAATTCATCCGTTTCTTCATTATAGCGCAAAAGTTTGCCATTATGCAGGTCAAAATACCAGCCATGCAAGCGAATGTCACCGGCTTCAACACCATGTCTAATCCACGGGAATGTCAATAAATTTTCAAGTGAAACCCGAATTCCCCACTGTTCATAAGCCTCAAGGCGCTGCTCTTCATTGGCATTTGGCAAAATAGTATCCACAACTTCCTTGGCGCGCTTGATAATTTGCATCCACACGCCAATAAACTCGTCATTTTCACTGGTTTTTTCAAGCAGGGTATGTACGCCGCCGCAATTGGCATGCCCCATAACAATAATGTCTTTTAATTCTAGGTGTCTTACGCCATATTCCATGGCAGCAGAAACCCCGTGTAGCTTTTTATCCGGTGAGTATGGCGGCACTAAGTTTGCCACATTGCGCACCACAAAAAGGTCTCCGGGGCGACTGTCCGTCAACAGTACCGGATCCACGCGCGAATCAGAACACGCAATTACCATGGCAAGCGGTCTTTGACCTTCTTTTAAATCTTCATATATATTATGCTCTTCGCAAAACCATTGCTTTTGGAAGCGTAAAAAACCAGCAGAAAAGCGCTTTGCTATATCCCCCACATAACGGGCTTGCATATTTTTATCACAACTCATCGTTACTCCGTGTACTTATCCTTTATATTTACTCAACTTTTCAAGTCAATAATGCCTTTTTTTGGGTATTGCAAGCAAAACATTGACTTGCTTTTTTGGGGTCAATATTTTACAAAAAATTAATTTCTATTTATTACCCAAACATTTACAAGGTGAGCTATGCACGTCCCATTACTCAATGAATTGGTTATTATATTTCTTATCTCCATCATTGTTAACACCATTTGCAGCAAAATACGCTTACCGGCGACTGTGGCCTTTTTGTTCACAGGCATTTTATGCGGCCCGTCTGTCTTAGGTATTGTTAGTAATATTCACAACCTAGACATTCTTGCCGAACTTGGCGTGGCGCTTTTGCTCTTTACCATTGGCATGGAGCTTTCGGGCGATGCGCTTTCACGTTTAAAAAAACCCTTACTCATTGGCGGAAGCTTGCAAATCGGGCTTACAATCGCGTGTTTTTTAGGGATATACAGCATATTTCTTGATAAAAGTATCAGCTGGGGCATCTTTATCGGTTGTCTTTTTGCTCCATCTTCATCAGCTATTGTTTTGCGCCTCTTACAAGAAAAAGGCACCATCGCCACGCCCTCAGGAAAATTAACACTGGCTATCTTGGTCTTTCAGGACATCATGGTCACGCCACTCATGATTCTCGTACCCTTACTTGGGGGCACCTCAGCGCCGGAGCCACTGGCCGCTCTTTGGGATTTTGCCAAAGTAACACTGGTACTTGGCGGCGTTTTTGCCTTTGCGCAATTTGGACTCAATCGCTTTTTGGAGGCCGTGGTGCGCACGCGCGTGCGTGAATTACTATTACTCACAACCCTCGGCTTATGTATGGGATTAGCATCACTTACGGCCTGGCTTGGCCTATCCCTTTCTCTCGGTGCCTTCCTCGCGGGACTTTTTCTTGCTCGATCTGAATACAGTATGAGCGTTGTCTCGGGTGTTTTACCCTATCGTGATGTTTTTATGAGTATTTTCTTCATCTCAGTAGGCATGCTGCTTGATGTAAACTACCTATACGAGCATTGGGCAATGGTCATTGGCACCACCTTGCTCTTTATACTCATTAAAGCCCTCATCACCTTGCCTGCTGTGCTTGTACAAAAATACCCTCTGCGCACTGCCATCATCACCTCACTTACCCTTGCGCAAGTTGGTGAATTTTCATTTATTTTAGCAAATTCCGGCGTGGATGTGGGACTTCTGTCCAAAGAAAACTACCAAGCTTTTTTGGCCATGAGCATTATCACCATGATGCTCACCCCTGCGCTTATGCGCTTTGCACCTAATATTGCAGATTTTATACTCCCGCACCACCATCAGAAAAAAAATAAAAAAGGCCATACGGTCAAAGCCACCGCCGGGCAAATGGAACAGCAAGAACTTGATGGCGCTACCACTGAAGGCGATGCTGCAAGCATAAGTCAGAAATTAGAAAATCACCTTATAATTGTGGGCTTTGGTATTAGCGGGCAACACCTTGCACGCGCAGCAAAAAAATGCTCCATTCCCTATGTAATTTTGGAAATGAACCCCGACACGGTGAAGCGTTTTATGCATAAAGAGCCCATTCATTATGGCGACGCCTCACAGCCAGCCGTGCTGGAGCACCTTGGCATAACTTCAGCCAAAGCTCTTGCCATCGTCATTTCTGACCCTGCTGCCGTACAAGCCACTGTGGCCGAAGCGGTTAATTTAAACGCACAATTACAAATCATTGCGCGCACACGTTTTGTTACACAAGTAACAACCTTGCAAAATCTTGGCGCCACTGACGTTGTGGCAGAAGAATTTGAAACTTCATTGGAAGTATTCTCAAGAGTCTTACATCATTACCTTATTCCGCAACAAGACATAGATAGCATCACCAATGCTGTGCGCAATGAAAATGACGAAAGGCTGCGCGCTGCCTCCCAGCAAACCGGCGACCTTGCTACCTTAATTGAACAGCTGCCCAATGTGGGGACATTTTCCATTCGCCTTGAAAAAGACGCAAAGCTTTGTGATACAAGCTTGTTAGATTCCGGCCTGCGCCAGCATTATGGCGTGATTGTGGTTGCTATCAAAAGAGAAGGCACTTTTATTCCAACTCCCGAGGCTGACCTAATCTTACTCCCAGAAGACATCGTCTATCTTTTTGGAAGCCAAAACAAATTACAAGAGGCCACCACCCTGTTCAAAGCTGCTTAATGAATTTAAAAACAGAATGGAGGGAACTTAGCTCCCTCCATTGAAAAAATAATCAGCAATTTTGCTGAGTTTTAGCCCATACATTGAAATGTTTTTTTGGTGGCTTTGCAAATGGGGCAACGCCAAGTCTCTTCCGGCAATTCCTCAAACTTTGTTCCAGCAGGCACCTTTCCGCGCTTATCTCCACGGTCCGGATCGTAAACAAAACCACAATTGGAAACTTGACATCTCCACATATCCTTTGGCTCTGACATGATAACCTCCTTAAAAGTTTACTCTTATATTGAACTACCTCTTTTTGAGCTTTTTTCGTTAATTGCATTTGGCGCATTGCGCGCAAATACCATCATATTCAATGCGTGCACCGGTAATACTGAAGCCTTCCACTTGAATATTTTGTGTAGAGGGGACTTCTTGAGGGTGCATAACATCACCCACGCGTCCACACTCCGTGCAGCGCACATGCTGATGCCAAGAAGTGTCAGCATCAAAGCGCTTGGTGCTTCCAGCAGATTCTAATTTAAGAATTTCACCGGTTTCTGCTAAAAAATCTAAATTGCGATACACTGTACCCAAACTAATTCGCGGCATTTTTTCGCGAACTATACTATACACTTCATCCGCTGTGGGATGAGTTTTGACTTTGCGCAATTCTTCTAAAATTATGGCGCGCTGTCTTGTCATACGAACTTGACTCACCTAATTTTCCTCCGTTTCGATAACCATTATCATTAGTGAAATAAAAGGTCAACAAAAAGACTTAATCTTTTTCCCCTTTAGGATACAAAAAAAGTTGAGAAAAATTATGCTATTTGCCTTGTTAGACTTGCTCAATGTGACCGCTTGCGTTAGTATTGATTAAGCAAATTTGATACATATATCTTATTCTTTTTTAAAATTATGACTTTTATGAAAAAAATCCACCTCAAAAACACATATTCCAAGTCCAAACGTATGAACGGAGCTTGTTCTATTTTGCAACAAAACATGCAACAAACCACTATTATATTTATAGTAAAAGGAGACTGCCATGTCTAATGAGCAAACTCCCCCTGCGCCATCGCCCGCCGATACAAAAACGCAGGAAGCGCAAAACACAGCCACCCCCAATGGCGCACGTTCGTCATATGTTTGGCCTTTGTTTTGGGGAATCTTTACCCTACTTGCCATCTTAATTTTATTGGCATGGATTCTTTGGCAACAGCGCCAAATAGTAGAGCAAAAAATCATTGAAGACCATGCCTTGCGCCAGCAAATAGAAGTCAGAAACACAGCGCTCTTAGCCGAGGTTGCAGCACTTGATGCATTGCTCGCTAAAGAACCATGTGACATTCTTGACATTTTGCTTTTGGCACAAAAAAATAATGGCAACATTGACGGCCTAAGTATGCCCATAATTCTCACCGCCCCCATCGTCTATAAAGAAGAAAAAACAGCGCCTAAGCCCGCGACGGCAGCGCCCACAGCAGCGCCAACAAAGAAACCTGAAGCCCAAAAAGATGCTGGCAAAAAAGATATAAATGAAAAAGATGCTGGTGAAATTGCTCCGCCGCCGCCGCCCATAAAAAAAGCTCCAGACAGCAAAGCGGCTTCATCCGCAGGAGAGCATGCACCGCCTCCACCTCCTACAACACAAAAAGGCAAGGAGTAAGTTATGGCAGGTGTATTTATTACCACATCCCAGCGCTCAGATATGCGCCCTTTGGCCTGTCATGGAATACTGGTTACGGATTGCTTTCATCAAATTGAAGCCATGCTCAAGGGGCTTAGCCCAGAGCATGTTGCTCTTTTGGCAGAGCCTGTACATAGCGGCGGTCAAGCCGGACACGAAAGTATTGACTGGTATGCCTCTACAGCCAATTCTCGCGGCGAATTACGTCAATTAAAATCACTCCCTCCCGAAGAGCGTGAAGTTTATTTGCAAAAAATTCAAAGCTTAGCCACAGACATTCATAATAAATCTACAAATCTACTGGAAGGCAATGATTCTCAACACAGGCTTTCGGCCGAGATGTTACGCCTTGCACTGCAACACCCTAGCGAAGATGATATTTGGCTACTTGGCGAGCAACCCATAGTCATAAATTGGGGCTTTGCCTCTGGCACCATGGGCGCACAACCAGAAGATTTAACACGTAAAGTTGCCCCCCCTGCCCCTCGTCGCCTCAGCGGTGCCGAGCAAGTAGCCATGGCCAGTGCCGCTGCCGCCGCTGCTCAAGAAGAGCAAGAGCGTAAAGACAAAAAGTCTCGTGTTTTTTCCGGCTGTTTACTTTGGCTATTGCCCTTACTTTTATTACTATTATTATTGCTTTTACTACTCAGCGCACTGGGAATTATCCCCTACATGCTCCCCTTCCCTACCTCTTGCATGCCTATCAACAAAGAGATTGTACTCATTGAAGATGCACGTAAAAAAGAAGTGGATTTACTTGCACTTATCGCGCAAAAACAAAAGCTTTTGCTGGAACGCGCCGCCCTATGCCCTCCAGATCCCGTGCAACAAGTGGTCGCCAAGCGTCCCCTGAAAGCTCCACTCTTTGCCGCAGAAAAAGGCCCTGAGGTTCAAGTTGTTGGCAAGCGCAAGTTGCCCATGCCGCCAACGCCTCCTGTTAAGCCGGCAGAGCCGCCCAAGGTAAAGGAACCGGTCAAAGAAAAGCCAAAGCCAAAGCCTGAGCCTAAGAAGGAAGAGCCCAAAAAAGCTCCACCGCGCAAGTCCGATAATCTTGAAATCCCCAAGGATGCCAAGAAGAAAAACGACATGTCCTTCCTTGAAGGGTGCTGGATAAGCGATCGCGGTCTTGTCAATTCGCGCACACGCAGACCAATTATTGTGGAATATTGCTTTAACAAAAATGGACGCGGACGCCGCATTATCCGCGAATCCAACGGAAGAATTTGCACAGGTAATGTGACAGCTTCTTTCAATGGAAGCGGTGGTTTATCCATGTCAGCCCCTGAGGCCAGATGCCCACGCAGTTCACCCTATGTGGGGCAACAAGTGCAATGCACCGGCAATGACACGCGCACAGAGTGCCGCGGACGCGAAAACAATTCTAATACTCGCTGGGATGCCAGATTCCGCAGGAAGTAATTATGGATACAAAACACACATTTATTAGCATTATACCCGGTGGTTGCCCACAGTTTTTGGACTTTGAAATTGATATTCCAAGCCTTCCACGCATGCGCCGCTATTTTAAGGAAGAAAAGCGCACCGAAAAAGGCGCAGCACATAATTATGAGCATTTTTTGCGCTGCCTTGATGATGAAGACGGCATTTTTGTGGACCAACTCAATGGGCAAGTATGCGAGCCGGATTATAATTTTGACACGCGCACCTGCATAAAGATTTGGCAAGATAATTGGATACCTATTCCATTTTTACGCACACGCGGGCAAAAATGGCCGGACGGTGGCGAGCGCTTTGAGTATGGTCCATCCAACTGGGTGCGGGCACGCATGACCCAAAAAGATGCCGAAACACTAGTGCTCACCATCGCCTTTGATACCAGCGTGGAAGATTTTCCCGTGCGCTCAGCCAATAGCACTGCGCCCGATATGTCTGGCGGCAACATTGCAGACAATAGCGCCAGTCAAAATGCACAAACCGACTATAGCGACGAGCAATATTATGCCCTCTGTCCGCGTGATGTGGTAGCACACGGCGCCTTTGCCCTTGCTCCGCATGTACGTGATAATGCATGGTTTTTGAACGCATCTTGGGTGGATCAATGGTTGATGAACATCTATGACGCTTATTGCACCAAAAATTATAAGAGGCGCGGATCTTGGAAGGATGATGAAGAATTTGTACTCAAGCATCTGGCAAGCTATTTAACTTGGCTTGAAGTGGTCAAAGAGCCACTGACCCATGTCAATGTGCAGGTGATGAACCCCGACAGTGAGCAACCCGTCGGCGTGGATCTTATCCTCGACATTGGTAATTCACGCACCACAGGCATCTTGGTAGAAACGCTTCCCGGACGCATAACCAACCTTAATGACTCATATTTATTAGAGCTTCGTGATCTCTCACGTCCGCATTTAATTTATAATGAACCCTTCGAAACGCGTATAGAATTTGTGGAAGCAAGCTTTGGGGATGATGCTTTAAGTCGTCGCTCCGGTCGACGCACGCCGGCCTTTGCATGGCCATCTTCGGTACGTGTGGGTGCTGAAGCCGCGCGCCTTGCTACGCACGCTGTCTGCGCCGAAGGCTCCACCGGTATGTCCAGCCCCAAGCGCTATCTTTGGGATGAGCGCCCTTGGCAACAATCATGGCGATATAATACGGGCGGTCCTCACGAGCCCATGGTTACGCGCGGGCTTTTCCCTCGGCAGGTGAACCGCGAGGGCACGCCGCTCTGCTGCATTGGGGATGCTTTGTTTAAAGCTTCTCCTGCCTTACGTAATCAGGAACAAGAGCCGGCCTTTGAGTCACTCTTTACTCGCTCCTCACTTATGCTCTTTATGATGGGAGAAATTTTAACGCAGGCGCTGGTAACCATCAACGCCCCTTCCACACGCGCCAAACGTGAACTCCCCAATATGCCGCGCCGTTTGCGCCGCATACTCTTCACCGTACCCACCGCCATGCCCGTGGCCGAAAAGCGTATTTTTAGGCGCTGGGTGGCTTGGGCCGTGCGCGTGGTTTGGGAGGCTCTTGGTTGGGGCCCTTGGTATATGGGAGTTAAAGACAAAATCAACTTAAACGCCACCGATTATCGCACCAGCCCGCAAGTGCGTTGCGATTGGGACGAAGCCTCTTGTTCGCAAATTGTATATATCTATAACGAACTTGCTTTGAAATATCACGGCGATGCGCATCATCTTTTCCAATTACTCGGTAAAAAGCGCGCCGAATATGAAAACAAACCTTGCATGCGCATCGGCTCCATTGACGTGGGCGGCGGCACCATGGATCTTTCCATCGCCACTTATGAGCTTGCCAGCGGCGAAGGCGATACGGCGCGCATTATTCCGCATATGGAGTTTCGCGACGGCTTTAATATTGCTGGCGATGAAGTCTTACGCGACATGGTCAGCCAGCATATTATGCCCTGCCTTGTGGACGCTTTTGCCAAAGCCGGTGTTAGCAATACCAGCACTCTCAAGGGTTTGCTCTTTGAGCGTGACGCCATTGGCGTTTCGCAAAAGCAGCGTAACTTGCGTGCGCGCTTTGTACGTCAAGTGGCTGTACCCATTGCCGTTGGCATGCTTGCACTATGCGAATTGCTTTATCAAAACACTACGGAAATACAGGAAAATCACGCTCCTTTCACTTGCCGCTTTAGTGATTTTTTTACAAAAATCAGCTCCGGCGACATTGCACTTGATAAGGATGCCAAGGATAATAAAGAAAACGTCACAGAAGAAAAATACGTGCCCTTTGCTATCCTAAGCGATCGCGTAAGCTTGCCGGATTCTTTCTTTTCTCCCATGCCTCAAGAGCATATCATTGCCGAGGTTGAGCAAAATGTGAAGAATTTTCTTCCGGCCGGCGCAGAGTTTTCCTTGATGGATGTAGAATTACGCATTAATCCCAGTGCTGTTGAAAATACCATTCGCACCACCCTTGGGCCGGCGCTTGCCGCTCTTTGCGAGATGGTGCACCTCTTGGAATGCGATATACTTTTGCTGACCGGACGCCCCAGCGCTTGGAATGGTATTGTGGCACCAGTGCTGGCAAAACTACCCGTGCCCATGCATCGTATCTTGCCCATGCGCCAATATCATGTGGGCAATTGGTATCCCTTTGCCGACGTGCACGGGCGCATCACCGACCCTAAAACCACAGTGGTGGTGGGCGCTATTTTATGCGCATTGGCCGAAGGTCATCTTGAAGGATTTTCTTTTGATGTGGCAAGCTTACAGCTTTCATCCACAGCTCGATATGTGGGCGAAATGGACATTAACGGTCAATTGCGGCGCCCCAAAGTTTGGTTTGAGGTAGACGTTAACAACAAAGACAGCGTTGAGCTTGAACGTGTGGTGAATTTTGGCGGGCCTTTACCCATTGGCTATCGTCAAGTGGACGCCGACCGCTGGCCGGCCACACGCTATCACCTTATGACCTTTACCAGCGAAGATGCCAGACGCCGTGCATCGGGACGTTTGCCTTATCAGGTGGAGGTGCGCCTTTCTGTTTCAGAAATTTGGGACAGCACCGACGATAGAGATGAAGGTGAATTTAGCATCGACAGCATCACCGATAAGGATGGTAATGCCGTTAACAAAAATGACCTTGCCATACGTTTGCAAACCTTACCGCTGGACGAAGGCTATTGGCTTGATACGGGCATTATAAGTAATACTTAAGGAAACACTGAGTTAATGCCTTTTCGTCCTCTAACTGCGTCAGACTCATCTTGCTAAGACTGCATGTATGTCTATATACTATGCACCCTTAGCAAAATTCGCCTTTCTTGTTAGAGAACGAAAATTCTATTAAATCAGTGTTTCCCTAAGAATTTGAAAATTTTATAGAAAAACAGTATTCAGCCCCCCCTTTAGAATTTTCCTAAGGAAAATTCAATGAAAAGTTTTTGAGGGAGGGGGTCTGGGGGAGGGGGCTTTTTTCAAAAAGCCCCCTCCCCCAGAAAAAAATAAAAACCCATTCCACAAGCCCTAAGGGGACGCGGAGAAATATATGCAAGCAGAAGATAGACAGCTGGCACAACATTGCCAAAACTTAGAGAAAAATACCCAGCGCGCCATGCAGTGGCTTGAGCGCAACAAAGATCATGTGGGCAAGGAATATCAAAGCATTCAGTCAGAGCTACGCCGCGCAAGCCGAGCCTTTCATAAGTGCACGGTGGCTGCAGAGCGCAAAATGTGCGTGGGAGTTTTTGGCCCAAGCCAAGCCGGTAAAAGCTATCTTATCTCTACTCTTGCGCGAGACGCTCGCGGTAACCTTACTGCTAACTTTGACGGGCAAGAGCATGACTTTATTACTCAAATAAATCCAGAAGGCGGCAAAGAATCCACCGGCCTTGTGACACGCTTTACCACAACGCCACCGCAAAATCTTCCGGAAGGGCACCCCATTCGTTTGCGTTTGCTCACCGAATGCGACATTGTGCGCGTGCTTGCCAACACCTATTATGCCGATTGCGAACACAAAGAAAGCCCCAATCAAGAGGAGCTTTTAGCTGATGTGCAAAGGCTTGAAAATCTGTATAGCCATGCGCATAACAACGAAGTTGATGGCGATGATATGGAAGAATTGCGCGAATATATATTGCGCAACTTTGCCTCACGTCCGCGTGTGCAACTTTTGCAAAGGGCATATTGGGAGCGCGCCATTGAGCTTGCACCAGGCTTAAACCTTGATGGGCGTGCGCGTCTTTTTTCACTCCTTTGGGGTAAGGTTGAGCATTTTACCGATTTATACAAAGCACTTTGCCAAGTTTTACAAGCCATTGGACGCGCTGAAGAAGCCTATTGCGGCATTGATGCCCTTATCCCACGTGAAAACAGCATCATCGACGTAACCCTTTTGCATAACTTATTAGCACAAAGTCACAGCCAAGAAGATGTCTTAAGCATTGTGGGCAATAATGGTGTCAGGGTGAGCGTTGCACGCACCTTAATTACGGCACTCACCGCCGAAATTACCATTCCCATGAGCGAAAAACCCGATGATTTCTTCGATCATACGGACTTACTTGACTTTCCCGGTTATCGCTCACGCCTAAAGCTTGAAAATGTGCGCCAAGAGCTCGAGCGCCCCGGCATGCTAGAAAATCTTTTCTTGCGCGGTAAGGTAGCCTACCTTTTTGAAAGATATTGCGCAGAAAAAGAACTTACCAGCATGCTCCTGTGCATTGGACCCGGCAACCAAGAAGTGCAGGATTTACCCCGCGCCGTGCAGCAGTGGATTGCCACAACCCACGGCGAAACCCCCGAAAGACGCGCCGCCTCCGGAAGCACCCCGGCTCTTTTCTTTGTGCTCTCCAAAATGGATATGGAATTTGAAAAGAAAAAAGGCACCCCTTCGGTGGAAACACGCTGGACCACGCGTTTTCAGTCTTCGCTCCTTGATTTTTTTGGAAAAAATGACGATTGGCCCACCAATTGGGACGGCAAAAAAGCTTTTGATAATGTCTTTTTGTTGCGCAATCCAAATTTCCGCTTTGAAGCAATTTTTGACTTTGAGGGCGATAAGGAAATTGGCGTGCGCGCAGACCAAGTGAGTTATGTGGCGGAAGTGCGTGCTGCCTTTATGCAATCGCAAGTGGTGCAAAGCCATGTTTTTGATCCGGAAAAAGTCTGGAATGCAGCCATGCAACTTAACGATGGCGGCATTAGCCTTTTGCGTAATGCCTTGCGTCCTTTGTGCAATCCTTCACTCAAGCGTAAGCAAATTGCCGTAACTCTTGCTCAAACCACTGAAAGAGTGCAGTCCATCCTTAATCCGCATTGGAAAAGTGATGATAAAGAAGAAGAACGCAAACGCAAGGAAGCCTTGGCCAGAAAAATTGCTGTTATTTTATCAAAGATTATTGAATTTCAGCGCTTTGGCGAATTTTTGCGCGCTTTCCTTATGGATGATTATGAATTGCACACCTTATACTTCAAAAGCGAGCAAGTACGCCTTTTCCAAGGAGAAAGCGGCACGGCAGTGGTGGGCGCAAGGGTGAATTCTCAAAGCCTACTCAGCGATGTTTTTGGGGACTTCTTGGATGAAGAGCCTGCCGAACAAAACCAAGACATGCAAGATTTTGATACACAATATGAAGACGAAGCTTCGCGCTTTACGGACATTGTCTTGCAACATTGGATTAAGCAAATGCGTGACCTTGCAAGCAATGTAAAGGCTCAGCAATATTTTAGATTCCCCGAGCGCGAATGGGAGCTCATGATCCATGAACTCATTACAGCCATGACGCGTCTTGGCATTCCCACCAAGATGACCGCACAGCAAAGGCTTGTGTCCGGCTATGGCAACGTGGCGCGAGAAAAACTCGTCTGGAAGCAGGTAAGTCTTGCTGCCGATGCGCTCAATGCCTTCATCTGCTGGCTTGGTTTCGACCCTCGTTTTTGCAATGAAGAAGAAAGAACCATCATCAATCAAGGACGCGGCACGCTACTTTTTGCACCACCGGAAAAGAGTACCTATCCGCTTATTCCGGAGCAAGCTCCCACCTATGACCGCAATTATTATGTTGATTGGTTGCGAGCTTTTGTGTACATGGTTCAAGAAAATGTTCAATCCGACGAAAAGGGTGGCTTAAATCGCGAACAGAACACCGAACTCGGCAAAATTATTGAAATTTATACTGTACCAAATATATATTAAAATTCGTTTTTACTCTTACGAGTAAAACTTTGAGAAAGGATTATTATGCCCGCAAAATTTATACCGCATGCACAAAAAGGACCGGGAAACGGAATTATTGTCGTTAAACCCTCTACCTGCCAAAACGACCCTAGCTTTGCCCTCTATAGGTCATCGGACAAGCTCTGCCTTTCACCCGAAGGTTGGCAAGGCGCAGAAGTTTTTTTGGTGCCCACCACTTGGGAATATCATAACGACACCTTATTGCTTGAAGTTGACGAGACTGTTGTCAATTATCTTGACAATTTATCTATATATAAAATCGTTATAAAGGGCGGCGGCGTCAGTGAAGCCTTTACTATGAGCATTGATGATATTGTGCAAACCAGCATGGCCGGTGGGCAGGGCATTGGCATGTCTGGCCCTGAGGCTGATACCAGTGAACCTGACCCCAATGCGCACCCGGCTCGCCCAGTACAGCCTGAGCAGCCTGAGCAAGCAGAGCCGGAAGAAGCCCTCACACAGATGCCCACACCTGTACAAAGCATGGATAAAATCAGCATGCCCAAGAGCACGACAAGGGCAGAAAAAATTTCCGTCAGAAAGCGCATTCTTTTAGCAATTGTGGTTCTGGTACTTTTGTTGATTGGCGGTGCTTTTTTGTGGTTTATGCTTCACGGTAAGAACATATCCACAACTGATACAGGCGCCTCTCAAAATTCGACGACTCAGCCTGCAAAAGAACCTACAGAAACAAGCAAAGATGCCGATAAAGCAAAAGAGGCTAATAAAACAGAAGAACCTGCCAAAGCAGAAGAGTCCAGCAAAGAGCCTAGCGCAAAGCCAAAAAGCTCTGCCATGGACTCTGCTCGCGCCTTGTTGCGTACAAATGACACCGGCGCCGCAAGCCTTGCCCTTGCGCAAAGCTTAAAAAGCCAAGCAGAAAGTGATCCTGTGACGCAAGATGCCGTATTTTTGCTCACCGAAGATGCCGCGCAAAAGGGTGAAGTTGCTGCCATGCGCGAGCTGGGAAGTTTTTATGATCCAAACATTAGCCAAGGTAAGGGGAGCATTACCGCTGACATGAGAGAGGCCCATGCTTGGTATAGTAAGGCTGTGGCCGCTGGCGATGCTAGCGCTCAAACCTTGCTGAATAATTTGCGTATTTGGGTGCAAAAAGCCGCCACAAATGGAAACGCAGACGCTCAAGACTTACTTAAAAATTGGTGATAATATGAGCTTAAAGCATAAAATATTCACACTAGCCCTTGCGCTGCTCTTCCTTGCCCATGCTCCTGCCATGGCCAAGGAAGTTGAGTTGCGTATCTGTATGGTTAACACCAACACCCTCTATAATTTCAAAGACAATGATGGGTGGCACGGGCTTGATATGGATATTTTTTCACAGCTAAACCTTGATTCTCATTATGTTTTTGTGGAAGCAGATTTTGCCGTAGCACTAGCCATGCTAGAGCAAGACCAATGCAGTATGCTCTTACCAAGTGTCATTGTTACAGAAAATTTGAAGAAACGCTTTCTTACATCTTCTACACATTTACCATCAAACTTACGCGCGCTCACCCTCAAGGAGAGCCCCATTGAAGAAAAAATCGACATTGAATACAGTACGGTAGGTGTCATTAAGGGTAGCAGCGCAGAGGATTATGCACTGGCTGAGCTAAAAAACGCCACCATCATAGCTTTACGAAATAAAGAAGACTTGTTAGAGCTTTTGCTCAAAGGCGAAATCGAAACCATTGTCGGCAGAGAGCCGGACTTGAAAAAAATTCAAAAAGAGAATGCAGCCCTGCAACTGCTTCCGTATATCTTGATGACCGAAGAAGTTGCCTTTATTTTCCCCAAAAAAAACCAAGAACTGCGCGATATTGTCAGCTCAAAACTCACACAATTACAACATGATGGAGTTATCGAGAAACTCTATAAGACATGGACCGAAGAAAAATAATAACACGTATCAATCTAACTTTTTATTATCCTATGGGAGCATATCATGCCTAAACACCTTTTACTTATTTTTTGTATGGCCTTTTCCTTCATGTGCACGCAAATCGCACTGGCGGCAAGCCCTCTTTTACAAGATGGCAAAAAGACATTATATCAACGTGTTATTACTCACCCAGAAGCAAATATTCTTCAGGCACCGGACGCCACTGCAACTGTCGTTCAGCAAAATGTTAAGCCATTTACCGTATACTATGTCTATGCACGCCAAGGCGATTTTGTACAAGTTGGCGCGCTGGATACTGCCCCTCTTGGTTGGATTGCCAAAGCAAAAACCACCGATTGGAATCAATCGCTGACCTTGCTTTTAACCGAACGTGCCTCGCGCAGTCCCATACTTTTTTTTAATACGGAAGAAGCCCTCAAAGAAGTTTGCCAAGCGCCGGACATGAGCCAGCGCCTACAAAATTTACAACAAGCCGTAGATGCAAAAAACACTGCTGAGCTTGAAAAAGCCCAAGTTGTTGCCTCTGAAAGCAACGAAAAAGATGGCGCTGTAGCCAGCGATCGTTTTTACCTTATGCCCATCTTAGCCATGAACGATCCCTTTGTTGGGGTAAAATTCCTTAAGGTGGCCTCCATCGACCCGGGCAATGTTCAAACCTCGCAAGGCACTCAAAAGCCTCAAGGCCAAGGCGGAAAGCCACGCATGGCCATTGCTTTTGTTATCGATACCACCATTTCCATGAAGCCCTATATCGACCAAAGTCTTAATGTGGTTCGCTCCCTCTATGATCAGCTGGAAAATTCCTCCCTCAATGACGATGTGGCCTTTGGTGTAGTGACTTTTCGTAGCAGCCCCAGCGCTCGCCCCGGCACAGAATATGAAAGTCTTGTGGTCAGCGATTTAACCACGGCCAAAGACAGGCACGCCCTTGAAGCCAACCTTTCCAAAGTGCGCGAAGCCACAGCCTCCACGCATACTTTTAGGGAAAACTCCCCCTCCGGCATAAAAACTGCCCTTGATGAACTAAGCTGGGATGAATACCCAACTCGCCTTATCATCCTCATTACCGATGCCGGCCCTCTACAAGTTACCGATCCATACTCTACCATTAAGATGGATATGCCGGAGCTTGCTGACTATGCACGCAACAAAGGAGTGCGTATTTCTGCCCTGCATATCAAAACCCCCAAAGGTAAAAAAGACCATGACGCGGCCGAAACCGCCTATAAAGCCTTAACCAAAAATGCAGAATTTTCCAATTATTTAAGCATTAATGCCGCCACCCCTGCGCAAGGGGCAGAGCAATTTAAGGTTATTTCCTATGCCCTCACCGAAGGCGTTGTGAGCATGGTACGTATGACCCTTAACGGTGAGCTTGTAACCAAGCCAAATCAAAACCCACTGCCCGCATCAGCCTCTGGTGAAGAGCAAGCCAAAGACCTTGCTGCCAACCTTGGATACGCCATGCAGCTTGATTATTTAGGTAAAGTTAACGAAGTACGCGCGCCATCCGTGGTGGATTCCTGGATTGCAGACATGGACTTACAAAAGCTTGCCAAGGGCAACCAAGCATCCACCGTTGAAGTAGCTGTATTACTCAGCAAAAATCAATTAAATGACCTCAGCAGTCAGCTAAAAATCATCATCGACAATGCTGAGCGCACCAAGAAAACTGACGCCAAAGATTTTTTCCAAGGCATACTCTCTGCCTCAACTCGCGCAGCGCGTGATCCCAACAGCCCCATGCCACAAGGTCAAAACCTTTCGCAAATGGGTGTTCTTGGCGAATTTTTGGACGGCCTGCCCTATAAGAGTGATGTTATGCTACTACGCGAAGAAGATTGGTATCGCATGAGCATTGGTCAGCAAACAACCTTCATCAATAGGCTTAAGTCGCGCCTTGCTCGCTATGAAGAATATGATAAGGATCGCAGCAACTGGGAAAGCTTTGGAGCAACCAACCCCGGCGACTGGATGTATCGCGT
>CAYJHU010000017.1:0-10252 GCA_964369655.1 uncultured Desulfovibrionaceae bacterium
TTTACTTGCAAAGTTATATTTGAAAATAATTGTGCAGAGGTCTCATTTAAGTATAGCAGTCTGAAATGATAGCACTTTAAAATTGTGTTTATGGGTGACTGTATGTGGCTCGCTTTTTTTTCCTTTTTTGGGGCAAGATGTGTTGACAGGTGGGAATCAGGAACGTATAAGAGGGAAAAGGTGGTAATAAGTGGGAGAACGTGGTAAATGGCAGGATTCAAAAGTTCATATAGAAGCTTAGACGCCAAAGGGCGCCTTATGCTTCCCGTGGATTATAGGGAGACTCTTGCCGCGTGTTCAACCAACGGGGGCTTTGTGCTCACCGTCATCTACGGTCGCCTTGTGGCCTATATGCCAGATGCATGGCAGGCCCTTAGCGACAAACTCAATGCTATAACAAGCCCTTCCAAACCCGTAGGCGATTTTATCAGTAAAACTCTTGGTCTGGCCGAAGAACTCACACCGGATGCACAAGGCAGGGTGCGTATTTCTCAACCGCTCATGCGCGCAGGGAAAATCACCAAGGATATTGTGCTCGTTGGTAGAGTTAATAAGTTTGAAATATGGGACCAGGCAGAGTTTGAAGCTCTTCAAATAGTTGATGTTTCAGAAGAATTAGCCGCACTTGGCGTTCAATTCTAACAAGGTAATAAGGTTAAAGCATGCTGGATATGGCGCATATTACTCATGATGAGGCGCATGTGCCTGTGCTTATGGCTCAGGTGCTTGAAGCCTTGGCTCCAAAGGCTGGCGGTCTGTATTTAGACGGCACCTTAGGCCTTGGTGGGCATAGCTCTGCCATTTTGCAATCTGCTGAAAATATTAAATTATGCGGTTTAGATCGAGATGAAGATGCCTTAAAGCGCGCGCAAAATCACCTGCAAAAATTTGGTGATAACGTACATTTTTTCCATACCCGTTACAGTGAATTTGAAAAAGCTCTTGATGCCTTAGGCTGGGATAAAATTGACGGAGCGCTTATTGATATTGGTGTGTCTTCTATGCAAATAGATCAGGCAGAGCGCGGCTTTAGCTTTAATTCCGAAGGTCCCCTCGATATGCGCATGGATAGGCAAAGCCATTTGTCCGCATGGCAGGTCGTCAATAGGGAGCGCTTTGAAACCTTAAAAGATATTATTCAGCGCTATGGTGAAGAACCGCAAGCCGGACGTATTGCCAGAGCTATTGTTAATGCCCGCCAAAAAAAGAGCATCGAAACCACGGCCGAGCTGGCAGATATTGTCTACAATGCCTATCCGCCGGCATGGCGAGCTAAAGCGCGCAATCATCCCGCAACGCGCACTTTTCAGGCTTTGCGCATGATGGTTAATGATGAGCTTGGTGAGCTGGAAAAATTTTTGGATGCTATTTTAGGTCGGCTTAAGGTCGGAGGGCGCTTGGCTGTGATTTGCTTCCATTCCCTTGAGGATCGCTTGGTTAAGCAAAGCATGCGCCATTGGGCTGAAGGATGTCGTTGCCCGCGGCATATTATGCGTTGTGTTTGCGGGCATGAGCCGGAGGTGCGTATTCTGCATAAAAAACCGGCGGTGGCTTCGCCGCAGGAATTGAAAGAAAATCCTCGTGCCAGTTCTGCAAAATTACGCGCCATCGAAAAAATAGCCGAGGGTGTATGAAAGCTCAAGGTGAAAGAAGTGGCTGGTTATTTTGCGTAGTTGTGGGCGTGCTTTCTGCCATGGTTATGACCTTGGTGCTTGTATGGGTGAATATTGAACGTACTGATATAAATTATTTTTTTAATTCACTGCAAGTAGATTTACGCGAAAAAAAAGCCCATAGAGCAAAGCTTGAGGTGGAGCGAGAGTATTTACTTTCCCCTCGAGAACTTGGACGCAGAGCCAAGGGGTTAGGTTTACAAAAGCCAAAGGCTGGTCAAATCCGTTGGCGTGAAGATATTTAGGAAAATTTGGATAAAAAAAGTGCTATTTAACACTATTGTAGGGCAAGATTATGTTAGCATTCGGCAAAAAAACAAAAAATACACGTGAAGGGTCTAGAAGTTCCAGTGCAAAGCGCTCGGACAAAGCCTCTTCTGGTCTTGGCCGCAAAGTTAATATTGGTAGTGTAGGAAGTAGTATTGGCGTGCGTCAAAGATCTGTTCCTAAAAAATCAACATTTTATGCAAGTCAGAAGAAAAGCTCCAATACACCAAAGCAAAGTGACAAAAAATCACCTCGTCAGCAAAGACGATCTTTCTCCATGCCGCAAATGTTCAGGGTTAAGGATTGGGGGTTACTACGCATTAAGAGCGTAGTCGTTCTTTTTGGTATATTATGGCTGGTGCTTTGGGGGCGTGTATGGCAAGTGCAAATGCTCGATGGCTCTCGCCTTGCAGATCAAGCTTCTAAGCAACACTTGCGCTCCGTGCTCGTGACAGGCAAGCGTGGCTCCATTACAGACAGAAATGGACAAGTGTTGGCAAGATCGGTGGAAAGTCTTTCGGTCTATGTGCGTCCTCACGAAATAAAGGATGCAAAGGCCACGGCCACCGTATTGGCAGAGCTTTTACAGCAGCCTGTTGCTAAGCTTGAAGCACAATTAAGCAAAAAATCACGTAAATTTATATGGCTTGCCCGCAAAGTTGACGACCATACGGCCATGCGCGTGCAAAAAGCACGACTTACGGGCATAGGTCTTTCTAAAGAATATCACCGAGTTTATCCTTTTCGTCAGATGGCCGGGCATGTGCTTGGCTTTGTGGGTGTAGATGACCAAGGGCTAGAGGGCGTAGAAAGAGCTTTTGAAGATGAGCTTGCTTCTGTGCCTGCGCGCCGCACCGTGCAGCGTGATGCTCTGGGGCGTCGCTTTTATATGCATGCAGAAGGACAAAGTGAACCGCAAGGGCAAGATATTCGCTTAACCCTTGATTCACAAATGCAATTTTTTGCAGAAGAGGCCATTACCAAGGCTGTTGAAAAATATGAAGCGTCTTGGGGCGGCGTCTTAGTGGTAGATGTTGAATCCGGCGACATTGTGGCTTGGGCGCAATATCCATTTTTTAATCCGAATTCTTTTAATACTTATAAGCCAAGCCAGTACAGAAACCGTTTAGCCACTGATGCCATTGAGCCGGGCTCTACCATTAAGCCATTCTTGGTGGCTGCGGCCATACAAGAAGGCCTTGTAAACAGAAATACAATTTTTGATTGCGAGGGCGGGCGCTGGCAAACAAAAACCATCACCATTCGTGATACCTCTGTGCATGATAAGCTTTCTGTGACCGATATATTGCGTTATTCAAGTAATATCGGAGTAGCAAAAATTGGACAAAAACTTGGTGCCAAAAGTTATCATAATTACCTTGAAAAATTAGGATTTGGCAAGCGTACTGTGGTGCCTGTGGCTGAACATAAGGGCATTATGCGCAATCATAAGAATTGGGCAGAGGCCGATCTTTTGACCACCTCTTTTGGGCAAAGTATTTCTGTCACCGGTTTGCAAATGGCGCAGGCCTATTTGACGCTTATCAACGATGGCGTGGTAAAGCCGCTACGTTTGGTTTTGGATGATGGCGCAGATACTCTTAAGAAGCAAGCCAAGCCCGTTCGTGTCTATCGAACCGATGTTGCACGTACGGTAACGCGTATGTTGCAAGGGGTAGTGGAAGAAGACGGTAGCGGTAAGAGAGCACGCATTCCGGGCACAATTGTGGCTGGAAAAACCGGTACAGCACAAAAACATGATAAAAAAACAGGAACTTATGGTAAGGGGCGTATGGCTTCCTTTGTGGGTTTTGCCCCAGCTGATAAGCCACGTTATTTGACCTTGGTCATGGTGGATGAACCCACCAAGAACCAATATGGCGGCGTGGTGGCAGCGCCGGTGTTCCAAGAAGTAACCCGCATGGCACTCATGTATGACGGAAAGCTTCCCGATGTGGTTTTTGCCGAAAATATGCCAAAAATTAAGCGTGGTGCATCATTTGATGCCAAAGCGCGTGGCTTTAAGATGTCTCGCTCGCCGCAACCCTTATTTGCCATGAAAAGCATGAAAAAAATTCAGCGCAGTACGCCCTATAATACATTACCTGGGCAACATAGTGAGGCTTCCTCCTTGGTGCCCAATGTAATTGGCAAAACAGTGCGCAATGCTGTGGAGCTTTTTGCGCGTGGTGGCATTGTGCCGGTGCTGAAAGGGCAGGGGCAAAGAGTTATACATCAAAGCCCCAAGGCCGGCAGTGCTTGGCCTAAAGAAGAAGATGGTAAAAAAATTGAGTATGTCCTTCAACTCTCGGAGCTATAAGATGATATTTCAAGAATTATTGCAATTGGTGCGCGTGAATAAAGATGTGCAAGTGGTGGCAGATTCGCGTGAAGTACACGAGGGTGATGTCTTTGTGGCCGTGAGCGGTACACAAAGCGATGGTGTTCAATTTATTGAAGCTGCTGTGCAGGCCGGAGCGCGTTATATTTTATGCGCTGAGCATGTGAACATTGATACAGCACTTTTGGGCAAAAATTGCCAATGCGTGCGCCACGAAAATCCACGCACTGCCCTATGGCAACTTGCCTCAGCTTGCTACGGCACTGAAAATATTTGGCAAGAAATGCGAGTGATTGGAGTGACAGGCACCAATGGGAAAACCACTTCTGCCTATCTTTTAGAGCATATTTTTAAGAGCGCTGGCTATGCCGTTGGCGTTATGGGCACGGTGAGCTATCGCTGGCCTGGCTATGAAGAAGTAGCTCCCTTAACCACTCCGGACAGCGTGAGCGTGCATCGCTTGCTTGGTAAAATGTACAGCGCTGGCGTGAAGATTGTTATTATGGAAGTTTCTTCCCATGCCCTTGAGCAAGGGCGCGTGAGCGGCGTTGAATTTTCAGCTGCGGCTTTTAGTAATTTGACTCAAGATCATTTGGATTATCACGCAGATATGCAAGATTATTTTCAGGCCAAAGCCAAATTATTTACTGAACTTCCATTTGAAAATAAGGCACTTGCCATAAATATTGATGATGAATTTGGTCGCAAGCTTACTAAGATGTGTTCAGCCAATGCGCAAAATTGCTCCTTTGCCTTGCAAAGTTTGCATGCTGACAGTAGAGCAAAAAATCACTTGCAGGGTGAAATTATTTCCATGTCTACCAGTGGTTTACGCTTAAAAATGAGCATGTATAACGATGATGCTCTAGTAAATACTTGGGAGCTACATTCTCCACTGGTTGGGGCATTTAATGCTTCAAATTTACTGGCTGTGCAAAGCTGCGCCCTTGGCATGGGCTTAGGCATTGAAGAGTTAAAAAGTCTTGAAAAATTTTATGGTGTTTGCGGGCGTCTTGAGCGCGTAAGCAATGCTAAAAATTGTGATGTATTTGTGGATTATGCACATACCCCCGATGCTTTAATAAATGTATTGCAAGCTTTGCAGGGCGCTGGTTTTAACAAAATCATTACTGTTTTTGGTTGCGGTGGCAATAGAGATAAGACAAAGCGTCCCATCATGGGCGCAGCCGTTGCAAAGTTAAGCCAAGTGGCTGTGGTTACATCGGATAATCCACGTTTTGAAGAGCCAAACTCTATTTTGCAGGACATTCTCCCAGGGCTTAATGGGGCTGATAATCTTGAAATTCATGTGGAAGTGGATAGACGCAAAGCCACAGAAATGGCTTTGGAGCTTTTGCAAAGAGCCATGCAGGATGCAGAGTGCAGGCCTGCTGTGCTTATTGCCGGCAAAGGACATGAAGATTATCAAATTATTGAAGGTGTTAAGTATCCTTATAGCGATCAGAAAAATGTACAGGAAATTTTAGCATGCAACTAAGTCTTGACCAAGTGCAAAATATGCTGGGCATTGCTTGTGAGGGCATGCAAGAGGGCATAGAAATCACCTCGGTTTGTCGCGATACTCGGGATGTGCGCGCGGGTGCACTCTTTGTGTGTATTCGGGGTGAGCGCTTGGACGGACATGACTTTGCAGAACAAGCTGTGCAAAACGGCGCAGCGGCGCTCTTGGTTGAAAGATATTTAGAGCAAATTAATGTGCCGCAATTGATAGTGCCAGCCAGTATGGGCAGTACGGTGGAGGCCTTAGGAGTGCTGGCCAAAGCGTGGCGCAAAAAATTTGCTGAAAATGGCGGAAAGGTTGTGGCAATTACCGGCAGCGCCGGCAAAACCACGGTAAAAGAAGTGTTGGCAGATCTGTTGCAAGATGCAGGAAAAAAAGTAGCACGCAATATACTCAATTATAATAATCAAATAGGTATGCCACTTTCTGTGCTTGCCAGCACTGGACATGAAGATTTTTGGGTGATGGAGCTTGGCATAAGTCAGCCACACGATATGGACGTTTTAGGTGAAATTTTGGAACCGGATGTGGCACTGGTGCTTAATGTAGGTGCGGCGCATACCGAAGGTCTTGGCGATAAGGGCGTAGCCTATTATAAATCCCGGCTACTTGCACACTTAGCACCCAATGCTCAAGCCTTTGTGTGTGCAGATTATGAAGATTTAAAGCGTGAGGCCAAGGCGACATTTCCAGCGGTGCAGTTTTTTAGTACTCAAGATGATTTTACTTCTTTGATTACAGCGTATTATGTAGGCTTAGTCAGTCAAGACAATGAGTCAGGTAAATATGGCGTACGCTTAAAAATGGATGCCAGTGGTGGTGGTCAGCGTTTTGAAATACAAGCACCATTTTATGGTGACTATGGCGCAGAAAATGTTGCCGCGGTAGTCTCCATGGCCAAGGCGCTTAATATTTCCATCCCTGAAATTCAAAAGGGATTCATGGCGGTAAGCCTACCAAAGCAGCGCTTTGATGTAAAAAAAATTGGGGCGTGGACAATTATTGATGACTCTTACAATGCGAATCCTTTGTCCATGCAGCGTATGATTGGCGCCGCGCAAGAAATGGCAAAAAACTCTGCAAGTAAAGCCTGTTATGCCGTGCTTGGTGCCATGGGTGAACTTGGCACAAGCGCCGCGCACGAGCATAAACAATTAGGAAAATTTTTGGCAACCTGCGGTGTCTCTCATATTTTTTGGAAGGGCGACTTTGCAGAAGAAGTACAAAAAGGCTTAAAAATTAAAAGATTTACAGGTTATTTTACTGTTGTGACAGATAAAGATGATTTTGCAAATAAATGGCATGAAATGATGCTCAAGCCGGGGACGGTGCTATGTAAAGGCTCACGTTCCAATGCTTTGGAAGAATTAATACCATGTATGCTGCACTATGCAGAAAATACACATAATATAGCAAGAGGTGGAGATGTTTTATAATTTATTATTACCATGGGCCTCAGAATGGACGGCGCTCAATGTATTTCGCTACATTACTTTTCGTTCGGCATGGGCGCTGGTAACAGCCCTGCTTATCTCCATTGTTATTGGGCCAGCCTTTATTCGCTGGCTACGTCGCTTAAAATTTGGCCAACCCATCCACGAAGATGTTTCTGCACATATCTCCAAGGCCGGAACTCCCACCATGGGTGGCTTGCTGATTATTTTTAGCCTTGTGGTAAGTTCACTTCTTTGGGGTGATTTGCGCAATGTCTATTTATGGTTGGTATTATTTGTATTCGTCGGCTTTGGACTTGTGGGCTTCATCGATGACTTTATTAAAATTCGCAAAAAAGACAATCATGGTATTCGCCCCATGGTGAAGCTGGCAGGGCAAGTGCTTGTGGCAGGCATTGCGGTGGGCATTTTAGTCATGCAGGATGATTTTAAGACCACATTAAGCGTGCCGTTTTTTAAAGATTTAAATCCCGACTTAGGCTGGCTTTACATACCCTTTGCCATCATCGTCATGGTGGGTTCTTCCAACGGTGTAAATCTCACCGACGGCCTTGACGGGCTTGCCATTGGCCCAACCATTGTGGCGGCGGCTGTGCTTTCTGTATTTATTTACGTTACAGGAAATCTTAATTTTTCAAAATATTTACTTGTTTCATACATGCCGGGCATGGGGGAAGTCACTGTGTTTTCGGCGGCTTTAGTGGGCGCAGGTCTGGGGTTTTTGTGGTATAATGCCTACCCAGCACAAGTCTTCATGGGCGATGTGGGTTCACTCAGTATTGGTGGCGGATTAGGATTTTTGGCCATCTTATGCAAACAAGAATTGCTCCTTGCCCTCGTGGGAGGTCTCTTTGTTATTGAGACCTTATCAGTCATTTTGCAAGTGGGATATTTTAAGTGGACAGGTGGCAAAAGATTCTTTCGAATGGCCCCCTTACATCACCATTTTGAATTAAAAGGCGTGCCGGAATCAAAAATTATCATACGCTTTTGGATACTTTCTGTTCTGCTTGGTTTTGTGGCCTTGTCGGTATTAAAACTTCGTTAAGTTAGGGGCATAGTATGGCGCAGTCACAAAATATAAATAATTATCAAGGAAAAAAAGCCCTTGTCATTGGTGCAGGTCGTTCAGGACGTGCGGCAGTGCGCTTGCTCCATGCCCTTGGTGCCACGACTACCTTGCTTGAGAGTAATGCAATTTCAGAAGAATTTAAGCTTGAAATGCAAAAGCTTGGCATCGAGTGCATCCTTGATGGCATGAAAGAACAATACTTTACCAATGTAGACTTGATTATCCCAAGCCCAGGTATTCCCATCGCCAAGATTAGACCCTTACTCGCTGATAATACAGAAGCAGAAATTTTAGCAGAAATGGAATTTGCATGGCGTCAGCTTCAAGGCGAAGCTGTGCTAGCCGTGACCGGTTCTAGCGGAAAAACTACCACTGTTTCCTTGGCGGCGGCCATGCTTGAGGCTGAGGGTAAAAAAGTCTTTTTAGGTGGCAATATTGGTACTCCGCTCAGTGAGTATGTACTTGAAAATATGCAAGATACTCAAAGAGCAGATGTTCTTGTGCTTGAGGTGTCATCATTTCAGCTTCAAGGTTGCACAAAATTTGCGCCGCAAGTTGCTATGCTTATGAATATTACGGAAAATCATTTGGATTACCATGCGGATTTGCAAGAATATACCGACGCTAAAATGCAACTTTTTGCTGAGCAAAATGCTGATAATGTAGCAATTTTTCATGAAAGTCTTGAGGGACTAACTCAAAATTACAAAATACCTGCCCGTAAATTATTTTTTGCTAAAGACATGGGTAATTTCCCAGAGCGTCAGCTTTTTGGTGAGCATAATGGCACTAACATTGAAGCCGCATGGCGTGCTTGTGAAGTTTTAGGGGTACAACTTAAAAATGCACAAAAGGCCGTCAGTGAATTTCAGCCCTTGCCGCATCGCTTAGAAAAAGTGCGTGAATTGCATGATGTTCTTTATGTGAATGATTCTAAATGCACCACCGTAGACGCCATGCGCGTTGCCTTACAGTCTTTTGATATGCCAATTATTTTATTATGCGGCGGAAAATTTAAGGGTGGCGATTTACATTCATTACAGGGAATTATTAAGGAAAAAGTCACTAATGTTGTGATGTTTGGTGACAGCCGAGAATATTTTGAAAAAGCCTGGGAAGAAATCGTGCCCATGCAGTGGTTTGCAACTTTGCGTGAAGCAGTACAGCACGCACAGGGCCTAGCTTCAGCTCAGCAAGTGGTGCTCATGGCTCCGGCAACGGCTTCCTTTGATTTATACGAAAATTATATTCAGCGCGGCGAAGATTTCAAAGCCATAGTGAGGGCTTTAGTATGAGTGCAATAGTAGATAAACTCCAAGGAAAACGCAGTAGTACCAATAAACATCGTACTGCTATGCCCGATAAAAGCGCGCGCACGAGCAAAAAGGATGCTGCGCGTAGAGCGCTTGGTTCTTTTGATTGGTGGTTATTTGCACTCATCCTCATCTTGCTTGGCGTTGGTCTCATCATGGTTTTAAGCTCAAGCGGCGTGGTTGCTGAAAGAATAAATGGCAATAAATATTATTTTTTCACTCGCCAATTACTTTTTGTTTGTGTTGGCGGAGTAGGTTTTTGGGTGGCGGCAACAATGAGCCGTGAATGGCTATATAAATTACAATATCCTGCATTATCACTGGCGTTTATCTTACTTATTTTAACGCTAACACCATTAGCTCCCACCATCAACGGAGCAAGTCGCTGGTTACATGTGGGTGGATTGTCACTGCAACCCATGGAATTTGTAAAGATAGCTCTGGTTTTTTACTTGGCCTACTTTATGAGTAGTAAGCAAAATCACATTAAAACTTTTTTCCGTGGTGTTGTGCCTCCCTTTATCGTAACAGGATTTTTGTGCTTACTCTTGCTTATGCAACCGGACTTTGGCTCGGCCGTGGTGCTTGCTACTTTGCTGTTTTGTATGTG
>CAYJHU010000017.1:10352-16954 GCA_964369655.1 uncultured Desulfovibrionaceae bacterium
GATTTTATCATGAGCGTGCTTGGCGAAGAAATGGGCTTTATCGGTGTAACCATGATTATGGTTCTCTTTGGGCTTTTCTTTTGGCGTTGCTACAAAATAATCATTGGTCAAGAAGACTTACGCGATAGATTCACCGCTTTTGGTATCACACTTATTGTGGCGCTTGGTGCAGTGATGAATCTTGCGGTGGTGACAGGCGTTGCACCGCCCAAGGGTGTACCCATGCCTTTGTTGTCCTATGGTGGTTCCTCCATGGTGGCAACACTTTTATGCATGGGATTATTAATGAATTTTTCTCGTAGTGCTAAAAAGCAGGATGTTAAATTCAAAGCCGCAGTGACACCCAAAAATTTTGATGCTCAGCTGAGTCGAGCATAAAGGAAAAGCCATGCGCAAAATTCTTTTAACAACAGGCGGCACAGGGGGTCACATTTTTCCAGCCCTTGCTGTTGCCGAGGTCTTGAAAGAGCAAGGCGATATTGAGCTTTTATTCATGGGATCTTTATATGGCCCTGAAAAAGAATTGGTAGAAAAAGCTCATATTAACTTTGAAGGCCTTGCGGTGCGTGGATTTTTGGGGCGCGGTCTAAAAGCCATCAAGGCAGGCTTTTGTATGCTAGGTGCAATTGTGCGGGCTAGAAAAATTATAAAAGAATTTCAGCCGGATGTTGCCGTAGGATTTGGCGGATATGCAGCTTTTGCTCCCATGCTTGCGGCAAAGCTGTGCAGGGTACCAACAGCAATACATGAGCAAAATGCCGTGGTGGGCGTGAGTAATAAATTACTTGGAAAGCTCGTGGATAAGGTTTTTCTTTCATTGCCAACGGTTTCTGAAAATAAAGAATTTTGCGCTCAAAAATGCACAGTCACAGGAAATCCCGTACGTAATCTAATGGCACATGTGGGTGAAAAGGAACATGACTTTGCGGGAAAAAGACTTTTGGTACTGGGTGGATCGCAAGGTGCAAAAGCCTTAAATGATGTGATATTAGAAAACTTGCCTTATCTGGAAGCCATGAATGTGCACATTTGGCATCAAACAGGTGCGCGTGAGGTGGAGCGAGTGCAAGAAGGTTATGCTGCGCAAGGCATACAAAATTGTAAGGTGTCGGCATTTATTGATTCTATCCATGAAGCATATGCCTGGGCAGATTTAGTGCTGTGTCGGGCCGGGGCTTCAACCGTGGCAGAACTTGCGGCGGCGGGGCGGGGTGCGATTTTTGTGCCTTTTCCTTATGCAACCCATGACCATCAAACGGCCAATGCAAAGTTGCTGGTGGATTTTGGCGCAGCAAAGCTTTTTGCAGAAAGTAAAATGCGCGAAGAAAACATTATAGAAGAAGTGGTAAATTTATTGCAAACACCTGAAACCTTAAAAAATATGGCAAAGGCGGCTCATGCACAAAGCAAGCCGAAAGCGGCGCACGCAATTGTGCAACAATTACAATCTATGACCTTAAAAAATAGGTAAGTATATGCAAAAAGTACAGGGTATTCACATGGTTGGCATTGGCGGCTCTGGCATGAGCGGTATTGCTGAGGTGCTCTTGAACCTTGGATATACGGTGACAGGGTCGGATCAAAGTAATTCTGCCACGGTGCAGCGTTTACGTTCACTGGGTGCAACAATTTTTCAGGGGCATGCTGCTGAAAACGTGGGTGATGTGGAAGTTGTGGTGCGCTCCACAGCCATTACCGATGAAAATCCGGAATTGGTGAGCGCACGCGCAAGAAATTTGTCAATTATTCCAAGGGCAGAGATGCTTGCCGAGCTTATGCGCTTGCGCCAAGGCATAGCCATTGCCGGTACACACGGCAAAACCACAACCACTTCGCTGACAGCTAAAATTTTTGACACAGCCGGAAAAGATCCCACGGTTGTGGTGGGTGGATTGCTCAATGCCTATGGCGCTAATGCTCACCTTGGGCAGGGGGAATATCTTATTGCCGAAGCCGATGAATCGGACGGATCTTTTTTGTGCTTATTCCCCATTATTAACGTGGTAACCAATGTGGATTTGGATCATGTGGATTTTTATTCCAGCATTGAAGAAGTGGATGCAGCCTTTATCACATTTATGAATAAGGTTCCATTTTATGGGCGCAATATCGTGTGTGGCGACGATGCCGGTGTGCGTCGTCTTTTGCCACAGGTGAAAAGACCGGTGACAACTTATGGCTTCGGTGAAGATAATGTGCTGCGTGCAAAAGATGTTGAATGCGGACCAAAAAGTTGCTTCGAAGTGTTTTTACATGGTGAAAGTCTTGGAATTATGGAACTTTCACAGCCAGGAAGACATAATGTCTTAAATGCACTTGCCGCCATTGGCGTTGCTCTTGAGGCCGGTATTTGCATCCAAGATTGCTATGAAGGCTTGAAAAATTTTGAAGGCGTGGGGCGGCGCTTTGAATTTAAGGGCGAAAAAGATGGGGTTACGGTCATTGATGATTATGGACATCACCCTGTGGAAATTGCCGCAACCATTGCCACGGCAAAACATGTCTTTCCTAGTAGGCGCTTGGTTGTAGCCTTTCAGCCACATCGCTTTAGCCGCACTCAAGCATTTTTTGGTGACTTTTGTAAAGCCTTTAACGGCGTTGATAAATTATTACTTACCGAGGTTTACGCCGCCAGCGAAAGCCCCATCCCCGGGGTAAGTGGACAAAGCCTCACCCAAGGGCTCAAGCAGGTTTCGGATGTGGACGTTTGCTACTGCCAAGACCTTGATGCTGTGCATGAAAAGTGCAAAGAAATACTGCAAGTAGGTGATATTTTAATAACAATGGGTGCAGGAACCATTACAAAAGCTGGCCCACGCTTCTTGTCTGAAAAGTAAAATACCTATAAAAAATCATTTTTAGGGCAAAAAAATTAGAGTCACAAGCAAAACAAATAAGGAAAAAATCGGTGCAAATTATTTTTGAACCAAAACTTTCAGAAAGAACAACAATGCGACTTGGCGGAAAAGCCATAGCCGAATTGCGTTTGAATGAAGTTGAAGATGTTTTGCTTTTACCTGAAAAGCTTAAAGAACTAGGCGGCACTGTTTTTGTACTAGGAGCAGGATCAAATATCATTGCTTCAGATGCAGACTTACCATTAGTGCTTTTAAGGCCATATTTTAATCACTCTCCAAAAGTTTTAAAAAGCGATGGGGAAAAAACATGGATACAGGTGGGCGCAAATTATGCCTTACCAAGATTCATTTTGCATTGTGCAAAAAAAGGGCTTTGCGGACTAGAAGGTTTAAGTGGCATTCCTGGGAGCATTGGTGGAGCCATTGCCATGAATGCAGGTTCCTTTGGAACAGAAACATGTGCTCACTTAGACAGTATAACTTTGTACTCAGAAAAGACCGGCATAATTACAGTGCAGGCAGATGAATTTTCATATGGTTATAGAGAATTTTCTGTGGCAAAAAAATTTGGAATAGATGCGTGGTTTTTTATTCTAGAAGCAACTTTTATCTTGACGCAAGAAGAGATGAATGGCATTAATAAAAAAAGGATTCATGACTTTCTTGAGAAAAAGTCTAAACAACCGATAAAAGCCTGGAGTGCCGGCTGTGTATTTAAAAATCCTGCCCCGGATAAGCCGGCAGGGATGCTGATTGAACAGTGTGGATTAAAAGGAAAAATGCGTGGCGGAATGCAGTTTTCGGATATGCATGCCAACTTTCTAATCAATACTGGAAAAGGCACCAGCGAAGATGCATTTTATCTTATTGAGGAAGCTCAAAAAAGGGTTTTGGATGAATTTGGGTATATGTTAAAGACTGAGGTAAAAATTTTATGCCCTTAATGTGTTTAAGGGGTGCGCAAAATATGTACTTCCAGAGGGGGCATAGTGCAAAAATTTTCTGCCAATAAACGCAAAACAGCGCGAAATACATATAAACAAAGCACTCAAAAACGTACAAGATTTGCATTTAATTTCCCCAAGTTACCCTCATTAAAACGGGCTTGGGTGGGGGCGCTTTGCGTTACTGTCGGTAGTGTTTTTATGGTGGGCTTATATTACGGAGTATTGTTTTTGTACGATACGGCCACAAGCTCCACGTATTTTAACACTAAACATATTGAAATTTTAGGTAATAAGCGTCTTTCACGTCAGATGGTGGTTGATATATCGGGTGTGAAGTTTGGTGAAAACTCACTAGATGTAAGTTTGGCGCAAGTGGAGCATTCCTTACTAACAACGCCATGGGTAGAAAAAGTTTCTGTAAGACGCGTTTTGCCTGATAGTTTTGTTATTGATGTAAAAGAAAGATTGCCCGTTTTTTGGGTGCGTAAGGACAATGTTTTATATTATGCCGACGTGCTTGGGCGCATTATAGCGCCGGTGGAGACAAAGCATTTTATCTCATTGCCAACCCTTGAGGTGGAAAAAGACTTTGAGGATGTTTTGCCAAAGCTTGAAGGTTATTTGGAAGAATTAAAAACCGGACTTTCAGCGGTAGAATTTAATGCAATTTCTGCCATTAAGATAAGTGCAGCCAAGGGAATGGAACTTTATTTAGATGATAGAGACATATTGCTCTCCATTTCTCTTGATAGTTTTGAAAAAAATTTACAGCGCTTATCAATCTCCATTGCAGATCTTGTAAGGCGTAATGAGCTTTCCTTGGTGAAAGAAGTACGCGCCACAGACGGCAATGTGTGGGTAATCAAAAATGTCTAAGAAGGCATTGGAATAAAGAGTGTTTTTTTGTGCGATAGTGAAGGCGAAATATATTTTGCTGGCATTGTCGTAGGGGAAAGCTTTTCTTCTTGTCTCTAAAAGTCAAGAAGTGCAAGTGTAACGACGTCGTGTTTGGGGGCTTATGTGAGTAATTCTGAATTAATTGTGGGCTTAGATATTGGCACAACAAAAATTTGCGTTGTGGTCGGCGAGTTAAGTCAAGACGGCGTCATTGAGATTGTCGGCATTGGCACTTGTCCATCCACGGGATTGCGCAAAGGCGTTGTGGTAAATATTGAGCAAACAGTACAATCGGTGCGCAAGGCTCTTGAAGAGGCAGAGCTCATGGCAGGGTGCGAAATCGGCGCCGTGTATGTGGGCATTGCCGGCAGTCACATTAACAGCATTAACAGTCATGGGGTCATAGCCGTAAAAGGCGGAGAGGTGACACCGCGTGATGTTGAAAGAGCGTTAGATGCCGCACGTGCAGTTGCCATTCCGGCAGATCGTGAAGTGATACATATTCTTCCGCAAGAGTATATCATTGACGAACAAAGGGGCATTGCAGATCCCCTTGGTATGGCTGGCGTGCGCCTTGAGGTGAAAGTACACATTGTTACCGGCGCAGTTTCTTCAGCACAAAATATTGTTCGCGCTTGTCATAGATCTAATCTGGAAGTTGCTGATATTGCACTTGAATCTCTCGCATCAGCACAAGCCGTGCTCACAGAAGAAGAACGCGAAATTGGCGTAGCTATTGTTGATCTTGGCGGTGGCACCACTGATATTGCCATCTTTGCCAACGACGCCATTAAGCACACAGCGGTTCTGGCTCTTGGTGGGCAAAACTTGACCAATGACATTGCTTTTGGATTGCGCACGCCCATGGCTGCGGCAGAAAAAATTAAAGTAAAATATGGATGCGCCTTGACGGATATGGTGCGTCATAATGAAGTGATAGAGGTTCCAAGCGTTGGCGGCAGACAAGCTCGTCGCCTTTCAAGACAAGTGCTCTCAGAAATTTGTGAGCCACGCATGGAAGAAATTCTTTATCTAGTGGATCAAACGCTTATTCGTTCAGGCTATAAAGACATGATAGGTGCAGGCGTGGTACTAACGGGAGGAACCGCACTTATTGAAGGTTGTCAAGAGCTTGGAGAACAGATTTTTAATTTACCCACACGCATTGGCTATCCGCGCCAAGTGGGAGGGCTTAAAGAAGTGGTTAATAGCCCTAAATTTGCAACGGCTGTCGGGCTTTTGCGTTATGGGGCAGAAAAGGAAAATCAGGGACAAAAAGTATTTGCGAACCATGAAACTACCATGTTTGACGGTGTGCTCTCACGCATGAAAAAATGGTTAAAAGATATTTCGTAGTTACCTTGAACCTATTAAGAAGAGGAGAGGCATATGGAGTTGTTAGAATTTGGTGAATCTTTTGCAGGTAGTGCTAAGATAAAAGTTATTGGCGTTGGCGGTGGCGGTGGTAATGCCGTACAAAATATGATTACATCCGGTTTACGCAATGTGACTTTTATTTGCGCAAACACAGATTTGCAGGCTCTTAACAAAAGTGCAGCACCCTACAAGATACAACTTGGCGAGCAGTTAACTCGCGGTCTTGGTGCCGGCGCTAATCCTGGAAAAGGTAAGGAAGCAGCTCTTGAAAGCGTGGAAGTTATCCGCGAAGTTCTTGACGGAGCAGACATGGTTTTTGTTACTGCCGGTATGGGCGGTGGCACCGGTACCGGTGCAGCTCCTGTTATTGCACAAACCGCTCGCGAGCTTGGCGCCTTAACTGTTGGCGTTGTGACTAAGCCATTTGGTTTTGAAGGCCCAAAGCGTAGCGCAGCCGCTGAAGCAGGTTTGCAAGAATTGCGTCAACATGTGGATTGTCTTATCACCATCCCCAACGATCGCT
>CAYJHU010000018.1:0-14298 GCA_964369655.1 uncultured Desulfovibrionaceae bacterium
AGCCTTTAATTTTTTACAAGTCCTTTTTGATAATTTTCACTTTACAATCCACAGTAAAAAGGTTTTCCCTCCCCCAAACCCCCTCCCTTTTCCAAAAACTTTTTGTTGCGATGACATTTATCAACAATTCTAAATCTCGGCGCATGTTTTATAGAAAAAGATTAAACGCTCTTTTCAACTTGTTGAAAAGAGTGCGTAAGGGTTTCCAAAGGGGTTTAACCCCTTTGGCGGAGGGTTTGGGAGGCAGCGCCTCCCAACAAAAGTATAAAAAGCCTCAGTCTACAATTATCTTGTATTTTCCTCCAAACAGTGCTAATTTTTCGCCTGCAAATAATCGTAACAAAAATGTAACCATTTTGGGAGTATATGTTAATGTATCCTATTGATACATTGTCATGTATTCTTTTTGCTTTTGTTTTAAGTAGTTTTAATAAACAATTAAAGAGGCATTTATGGAATTTGTATTTAATAGGACGGACTGCCAAAATCTTCGAAAGTCTTTACGTAAGGAATGGATTGAAACCAATGGCCTTGGTGGCTATGCTTCAAGCTCCATTGTTTGTTGCAATACACGGAAATATCATGGTTTACTTGCTGTAGAGCTCAGCTCTCCTCCCGGTCGTTTTGTTTTACTTTCAGCTCTTGAAGAATCCTTGCTTGCCAATGACAAAGAAGCTTCCATTTCTTGCCGCAAGCATCCGGATGTATATTATCCGCGCGGACATGAATATTTACACGAAGTGCAGATAGGCTCTGTACCAACCTTTATATATCGCTATGGTGATGTTAATATTAAGCGTGAAATTATTATGCTACATAAGCAAAATGTGACGCTTATCCGTTACAGCTTGCTTTGTGGCGAAAGCGCTGACGCATGCTTAAGCATGCCGGAGGCTGTGCGCTTGCGAGTAAAACCTTTGCTTGCCTATCGCAACATGCATGCGCTGAGCGCAAGTAATATTGATTTGCAAGTTAAAACCTGGCCTGCCAAAGACGGCTTTTCCATTAGGCCTTACAATGCATTCCCGCCCTTTTTTATGCAAGCCAATGCACCCTTTACTTTCCATCCTTCACCTGATTGGTATAACAATGTAGAATATATGGTGGAAGCTGAGCGTGGTTTTGATAATCACGAAGATCTTTTCCAGCCCGGTGTCATGGATATTGAGCTAAAACTTGGCAAATCCATCATTCTTTCTGCCTCTACCGAAGATGTTGTAGAAAAGCTCGGCTCTTTGCAAAAACTTTGGGATGCGGAAATAAAAAGACGTAAAGTAAAAAAAGACAAAACTCCAGCAGTGCAAAAGCATTTGCAACAAGAGGGCAAGCGCTTTCTTATTACCGACACCATGGGCGGTGAGGCTGTTGTGGCTGGCTATCATTGGTTTGGTGCCTGGGGCCGCGATACCTGCATTGCCCTTTCCGGCTTAACCTTTGCACAGGGCGAGCACCAAGCGGGACTTGATGTTTTAGAGCGACTTGCGCAAGAGTCCAGCGAGGGACGTATCCCCAACATGTTTTCCCCTGACGGAAATCATGCCTATAACTGCATTGACGCTTCCCTGTGGTATGCGTGGGCCATGCAAAATGCCTTTGAAAGTATGCCTGACGGTCCAAAACTTTTACGTAAACATTGCTGGAAATTCATAAAAACCGTCATCGAAAAATATTCTTCCAACGTGGTGCCATATGTGCACTGCGATGCTGAGGGATTTTTACATGTGGGCAATGAAGAAACACAGCTGACTTGGATGGATGCCAATGTGCATGGTAAGGCCGTGACTCCGCGCCACGGTTGCCCCGTAGAGATCAATGCTTTGTGGTACAATCTCCTTGCTTTTGCACAAAAGGCCGCCAAGCATTATGGTGAAAAATATCCGCATATTCTTTGCCATCAACGTTCTCTTGATGCCATGCGTAAAGTATTTGTGGAGAGATTTTGGGTGGAAAATGCTCGCGGCAATTACCTTGCCGATAGCTGGCGTCCCCATGATGTAGACAAAAGCTTGCGCCCCAATCAGCTTTTTGCTGTGGGCCTGCCCTTTGCTATTTTAGATGAAGAATATTGGGGAGATGTGGTAGATACCTGCCGCAACAACCTCCTTACTCCTTTTGGCATGCGTACCCTTGCCCCAAGTGATATAAACTATCGCTCACAGTGCCAAGGGAGCCCAGAAGAACGCGACGGTGCCTATCATCAGGGCACAGTATGGCCATGGCTGCTTGGCATTTATGGTGATGCTTTGTTACGTGCGGCTTGGGATACAGAAAGCGCCGTGCGGGAATTTTTGGAGCACATTGCCCCCATTTTTACCACCCATCTTTCCGAGGCCGGTGTAGGTTCGGTATCGGAAATTTTCATGGCAGATCCTCCTTATAAACCTGGAGGATGCATCGCTCAAGCTTGGAGCATTGCTGAAGTTATACGCCTTTTGAATGAAATGGGTAAGGCCGCCCCCAAAGCCCTTAAAGCTTGGGAACAAACAATTAACATTTAATAGTTTTTTGAGAGATAAGAATTTAGTATACAACATTTTATTGGTCTAGAGAAGTTAGAGGGGATTTATGCGAGTTTTAATGCTGGGTTGGGAATTCCCACCCTATATGAGCGGCGGACTTGGGACAGCCTGTTATGGGATGACAAAAGCCTTAGCCGAAAAAGAAGTGGAGGTAACCTTTGTTTTACCCCGCATGAGTGAACAAGGCACCGTGCCACTACATGATAAAGTTAAGCTTAAAGAAGCCTCCGGCACAAAAATTAGCTGGTCAGATTCCTATGAAACACCCTCGTACTTCAAGAGCATAAGCCCACAATTTTATGGGAAAAGTGTTGTTAAAGAATATGTGGAACAAAAAAAATCGGCAACGGTAAAAGAAGTTTGGGAAAAGTACTTAAATATTAAACCCGTAAACTCAATGCTTCATGCCTATGCCACAACGCAAAGCTTTGAAACGCTTCACGCCGAAGAAGGCTATGCCTCCTCTTATATGTATGATCCCTGCACATCGCCGGAAACCTTCATGCAATATACGGATGGGGTACTTTGCGAAGAAACCAAGGGAAAGATATTAGAAATAATTCAAGGTTCACAAAGCCATAGCGTGCATGGAGAAACTGTGCTTTCCTTGCAAGGCGGCTATGGACACGGACTTATGCAAGAAGTCTTTCGCTACAGCCAAAGCATGCTTGCCTTTCAGGAAGAAAGCTTTGACCTTATCCATGCCCATGAATGGATGACTTGCCCCGCAGCCATTGTGCTTAAGCAATTAAGTGGTAAGCCCTTGGTTTTACATATTCATGCTTTAGAAAGTGACCGCAGCGGAATTAATCTAAATTCCGAGGTGGCTACCATCGAACGTGCCGGCGTTGAAGCGGCCGATGTCATTGTGGCGGTGAGTCATTATACCAAATCGCGCATCGTTGATCTTTATGGCATCAATCCCGATAAAATTGTGGTGGTACACAATGCCGTCAGCCAAGAGGAATCACGCACGCACCTTGATATTCCTGTGCATGAAAAGACAAAATATGTCCTCTTTATGGGGCGTATCACCTTCCAAAAAGGGCCGGAATACTTTATCGAGGCGGCAAAGCTTGTGCTCTCGCGTATGCCCAATGTGCGCTTTATCATGGCAGGTAGCGGCGATATGCTCAGGCGTATGATTGATATGGTAGCACGCATGCGCATGGGCAATCGTTTTCACTTTACCGGATTTTTACGCGGTGAAGACGTGGATCGCATGTACGCCATGAGCGATTTGTATGTGATGCCAAGTGTTTCAGAACCATTTGGTATTGCCCCCCTTGAGGCCATGTCCTACGACACTCCCGTACTTATTTCACGTCAGTCCGGCGTTGCAGAAGTAGTACAAAACGCCCTCAAGGTAGATTTTTGGGATGTGCGCTCCATGGCCAATAAAATTTGTGCCGTGTTAAGCTATCCAAAGCTTGCCAATGAAATGGTCACGCAGTGTAAGGAAGAATTACAATATATTCGCTGGGATAATGCGGCCAACAAACTTATTACAGTTTATGAAAATTGTCTTAATTAAATTTTAATTTTACACATTTGGGAAGATTTTATGTCAGCAATATGTTTTTATTTTCAGGTTCATCAACCTTACCGTTTACGTCATTACACCGTGTTTGATCTTGGCCAAAGTCATTTTTACGAAGATGACCAAGCAAACAGGGACATTCTCTTAAAGGTAGCCCACAAATGCTATTTGCCAACCAACAAGCTACTTCTTGATTTAATTAAGAAAAACAAGGGAAAATTCAAAATTAGCTTTTCCCTTTCCGGTGTAGTTATGGAGCAATTTGCCGCCTGGGCACCTGAGGTTTTACAATCCTTCAAAGATTTGGTAGACACAGGTTGTGTAGAGCTTCTTGCAGAAACCTACGCCCACTCCCTTTCCGTGCTCTATTCCGAACAAGACTTTAAGGAGCAAATACAGTTACATTCTGAATTGTTGGAAAAACACTTTAATGTGCGCCCCACAATATTTCGTAATACTGAGCTTATTTACAGCAATCGCATTGCAAAAATTATTGAAGATTTAGGTTACAAAGCTATTTTGGCAGAAGGAGCAGACCATGTACTTGGTTGGCGTAGCCCCAATATGGTTTATCAGCCTGCAAATTGCCTTTCTCTTAAATTGCTATTAAAAAATTACAGCCTTTCCGATGATATAGCCTTCCGCTTTTCCAATCGTGGTTGGCCGGAATTTCCCCTCACCGCAGAAAAGTTTGCCAACTGGGTACACACTGCGGGCTTAAAGGGCGAAGTTATCAACTTATTTATGGATTATGAAACCTTTGGCGAACACCAATGGGAAGAAACGGGAATTTTTGAATTTATGAAGGCTTTGCCTGCACAAATTTTAACAAACCCCAATTTTAGTTTTGTAACTCCTTCCGAAGTGGCACAAAACATTGCTCCCATGGCGCGCCTTGATATTCCGGAAGAAATTTCTTGGGCAGACGTTGAGCGCGACCTCACAGCTTGGCTTGGCAATCAAATGCAACATGATGCCATCGAAGCTGTATACCGCTTAGAAGAGGCCGTGCGCAGTAAGCAAGATCCAAATTTACTACAAACATGGCGCCGCCTGCAAACCTCTGACCATTTTTACTATATGTGTACAAAATGGTTCTCTGACGGTGATGTGCATAAATACTTTAACCCCTATGGCTCCCCCTACGATGCCTACATTAACTATATGAATGTATTGGCTGACTTTGAACAAACAGTGATGGAAAGTTAAAAAATTATTAAATATATATTTTTGGGAGGCTCTGCCTCCCAAACCCACCGCCAAAGGGGATAATCCCCTTTGGAAACCCTAATGCGTCATTTTTCAACAAGTTGAAAAATGACGAGTCAATTCTTTGTTTTAATATGATATTTAATTGAAAGTACCAGAATTTTCCGTAAGGAAAATTCGCGCGAAAAGTTTTTTTGAAAGGGGCTTGGGGAAAACTTTTTTTTCAAAAAAAGTTTTCCCCAAAAAGCCACATGATTTAATAAAGCGTTATAGGTAAGTGGTGGCAAAAGAAGCCACCTGCAACAACTTTAATCCAGAATATGGTTTGGATTATACAATTTTGAGGTGAAATATGCAGATACAATTGGACAAATCCACAGCTTTTGAAGTGAGCTGGGAAGTTTGCAACAAAGTGGGCGGCATATATACAGTTGTAAGCAGTAAAGCATTACAAGCTGTAGAATTTTTTGAAGATCGTTACTATATGCTTGGCCCAGACATGGGTAATAATGCGGAATTTGAAGAAACCGACGAGGCTTGCTGGGGCCCCATACGAGCTACCCTTGCCACCAAAAATTATCAATGCCGCTTTGGTCGCTGGAATATTCCAGGTCGCCCAAAAACTATTCTTGTCAGCTTTAAAGATCGCTTAAACGCCGACCAATTGTTATATGAACTCTGGACTCGTTATGGTGTTGACTCCATGACCGGCGGGTATGACTATGCTGAACCGGTTATGTTTAGTACCGTTTGTGGTGAAATCATTGCCGCCATTTATGAGGCAACCATTGCCCCTAGCGGTCAAAAAGCCTTGGCACATTTCCATGAGTGGATGTGCGGAGCGGGACTGCTTGCTGTCAAAAGCCTTACCCCCAACATTGGCACGGTCTTCACCACCCATGCCACTATGCTTGGGCGCGCCCTTGCTGGCACCGGCCACGACATTTACAATAAAATGCATCAGATAAACCCACGCCGCGAAGCTGCAAATCATAATATTACAGCTAAATGCTCCATGGAAAGAGTGGCCGCGCGTGAGGCTGATTGCTTTACTACGGTAAGCCAAATCACCGCCATTGAAGCGGCTGTCTTTTTGGGCAGACCTCCGGATGTGGTTACGCTCAACGGCCTTGATATGCGTGTTATTCCTGATTACACCGAGGATAATGCCGAGGCTCTTGGTTATCGTAAACGTCTTATTGACTCTGTGCAAAAACTTTTGCGCCGTGAATTACCACAAAATACCCGCTTTATTATGGTTTCGGGGCGTTATGAATTTCATAATAAGGGTCTTGATGTCTTTTTGGAGGCTCTTGCCGGCATGAATGAAGCCCTACGCGGCTCAAACAATCATGTAGTTGCGCTCTTTTGCGTCATGGGCGGACATACAGGCGTTAATCCTGCGGCCATTAGCGGCGATATTAACCAAAAGCCACCGCGCGGCGATTATTGGATCACCTCACACAATGTCTATGACAGCCCCAACGATCCAATCATCAACAATTGCTTGCGCCTTGGCTTAAATAATGCTCCGGAAAATAATGTACAGGTTATCTTTAACCCAGCCCAGCTCAATGGCTATGATGATTTTATGAATTTGACCTATTCAGAAGCTCTCGCCGCCTGCGATCTTGGTATGTTCCCCTCATGGTATGAGCCTTGGGGCTATACACCGCAGGAAAGCGCTGCTTGGGCTGTGCCCACCGTCACCACTGATTTATCCGGCTTTGGTTTATGGACAAGACAAATACAAGCCCAAGAAGGTATTTCCGGCGGGGTGTATGTGGTTCCGCGTAAGCACAGGAATAAAGAGCAAGTGCTCAAAGATTTGCGCGATGTAACCATTAAGGCCATATGCCTTTCTGATGATGAGCTTAAAAAATCTCGCGCAGAAGCACGTGACCTCTCCAACTACTTTACATGGCAAAAGTTTTTCCCCTATTACCAAGAAGCTTATTTGCACGCCCTTGAAAAAATAGCCGAACGTGATGACGATTCGCATATTTTTTCCGGCAACATAAAGCGTTCATTTAAGGCTACCTCTTCGGTAACACCAATTCTTCGCTCCTTCATGTCCGTATCCTATCTGCCTCCGCGCCTCAATCGCTTGCGCGAGTTGGCTCAAAATGTTTGGTGGTGCTGGCAAGCTGAAGGCTGGGAAATTTTCTCAAGCATTGACCCACAACTTTGGGAACAAACAGAGCACAATCCTGTGGCCTTGCTGGCAACGGTTTCCGGTGAGCGCCTAACAGAACTTAGCACCAATGAGCAATATCTTACCAAAATGGATGCTTTGCTTGAGGCTTTTGATAACTACATGGCTCAGCCCGTTAAAGTTATTGATGAAAACTTAAGCATAGATAGCCCTGTGGCCTATTTCTCGACCGAATATGGTTTATGCGAAAGCTTACCAATTTATTCCGGTGGCTTGGGTGTTCTTTCCGGTGACCACCTCAAATCCGCCAGTGATTTGAATTTCCCCTTGGTTGCTGTGGGTCTTTTATATAAAAATGGATACTTTAGACAGCAGCTTACCCCAGAGGGTGGTCAGCACGCCGTCTACACAGAAAACGACTTTTCCACCATGGCCGTCGAGCGTGTTTATAAGCAAGACAATGAAGCCATGGAAGTATCCATTGAGCTACCGGGGCGTAAACTTTATGCTCAAGTATGGCTGGTGCGCGTGGGACGTATTAAACTTTATCTGCTTGATACTGACATTGCCGCCAACACTGCTGAAGATCGCAAAACCACGGCGCGCCTTTATGTGGGTGATCGTGATTGCCGCTTGCGCCAAGAAATTTTGCTTGGCATGGGCGGGGTGCGCCTCTTGCATCAACTGGGCATAGAGCCTTCTGTGTACCATATGAATGAAGGTCACTCAGCTTTCTTAATTCTTGAGCGTATCCGAGAACTTATGCAACAAGGTTATAGCTACACTGTAGCCTGCGAAGCAGTCAGCGGCTCTTGCGTGTTTACAACTCACACACCGGTGGACGCAGGCAATGAGCGCTTTGCTCCTGAGCTTATGGAGCGCTATTTCGCCGATTATGCCAAAAGTATTGGTCTTTCCATGCATGACTTCCTTAATATGGGGCGCATTTTGGGAACCAATCGTCACATGTTTGAAATGACAGTACTTGCGTTAAATTACTCACTAAAAGCAAATGGTGTAAGCCGTCTGCATGGTGAAGTATCGCGTAATATGTGGTCTGCTGCTTGGAAGGGCTATTCGCCCACCGAAGTGCCCATTGGCTCTGTGACCAATGGAGTTCACGTGGCCTCCTACGTATCGCCCCCCATGCGCGCTCTTTTAAACAGCACCCTTGAAAGTGGCTGGGCAGATTTACCGGTGGATTCTGAAGTGTGGAACAGAATTAATCATATCCCCTCAGAAAAAATCTGGAACATTAAAGTGGGGGAAAAAGAAAACCTACTGCGCACTGTAGATAAGGGTTTAGATAGTTTCTTCAAGACCTTAGATGTACCAGCGGCTTCAAGACGTATTATGCGCGAAGGTTTAAGCAATCCCAATGCCCTTGTCATTGGCTTTGCCAGACGCTTTGCACCCTATAAGCGCGCCAACTTGCTCTTTGCCGAGCCGGAACGCCTTGAACGTTTACTCAAAGACGCCAACCGTCCCGTCATTTTCATCTTTGCCGGTAAGGCTCACCCAGCCGATCAGCCGGGTATTGATATTATGAAAGAAATTGTAAAATATACCATGGATGAACGCTTCATCGGGCATGTTTATTTTATGGAAAATTACAGCCTTGCAGTTTCTCGCTTGCTCACTCGCGGTTGCGACGTATGGTTGAATAATCCTTGCCGCCCCAACGAGGCTAGCGGAACCAGTGGCATGAAACCATCAGTCAATGGCGGTTTAAACCTCAGTATTTCTGATGGTTGGTGGTGCGAGGGCTATCATAAAGACAATGGCTGGAACATCGGCCCCATGGTCACCCATCTTGATGACCTTGATAATCAATCAGATTATGCCGACGCCGAGTCCTTGTATAACATGCTGGAAGAAGCTGTTATTCCAATGTATTTCAAGCGTGATGACAATAATTTGCCAGCTGAATGGATTGAATATTCACGCAATGCCATGCGCACCCTTACACCGGAATTTAGCTCACACCGCATGCTTAATGACTATATGCAAGATTATTACATGCCTGCAGCTGCAAGAAAGAAAGAGCTTTATAACGACAACTTAGCTTTATCAAAGCGCCTTGTTGACTGGAAGCAATCCATTGCCCATACCTTCCCAAGTGTTACCATTGATGAAGTTGTCTTTGGCGGCATTGACAGTGATATCATGTATGTCGGTAAAAAAATTCATATTCTTGTAACTCTTAATCCTGGTGAAATTGAAATAAATGCCTTACGCGTAGAGCTTGTGGTTGGACGTGCGGACGCTCAAGACTTCATCGAAAAACCGCAAGTCATGCCTCTGGAATTTAAGGAAAGATTAGAAACAGGCCAGCTACTCTTTAGAGGTGAGTTTACCATCCAAGAAAATGGCCATCATTCCTATGGTGTGCGCGTAGTACCGTACTGCTCTGACCTTGTTTCTCCCATTGACACAAGGCTTGTTCTTTGGGCATAATGATTTTAGGGGAAGGTTACACTTCCCCTACTATCTAAACAAGTTACCCCAAGGAGTAGTTGTATGCTCACATGGTTTATCGTCGGGACATGCTTAATTTTATTGGAATTTATTACCCCAACCTTCGTGCTCATCTTTTTTGGCATTGGAGCGTGGGGGGCTGCACTTACGGCGCAATTTTTCCCCGGTGCCACGCAAGAAGTGCTTACTTTTATAATTGTTACTTGCCTGTCGCTATTTCTTTTACGCAAAAAAGTAAAAAAAATATTCACAGGTTTTCAGGGGGGACGCCAAAAAAGTCCCATGGCACAAAATTTTATGTACCTTGGCAAAGAAGCTCGCGTTGAAAAAGACATTTCCGCCCATCAAGTGGGGGAGGTTTTTGTGGGCGGAAGCTTTTGGAAAGCGAAGTCAGAGGTACCCATTCCCAAAGGTGCTACGGTTATCATCGACAGACAAGATGCCGATGATAATCAATTACTTATAGTAAAACCATTAGACTAATTTAAGGAGACTATATGCTTGATACTTCAACCATTGTCCTCATTCTTATTGCTGTTATTGTTGTTGTAACTCTTTACAAAACAGCAAAAGTTGTACCCAACCAAGAAGCTTTCATTGTAGAAAGACTTGGAAAATTCCACACTGTGCTTTATGCAGGTTTTCACATCCTTGTGCCTTTTATCGACAACATTGCTTACAGACGCTCGCTTAAAGAGCTTGTGCTGGACGTGCCACAACAAACTTGTATCACACGCGATAACGTTTCCGTGAGCATGGACGGCGTTATTTATTTGCAGGTCGTTACACCGGAAAAATCCGCCTACGGTATTGATAACTTCCTTTCCGGCGCCATCCAACTTGCCCAAACGGCCTTACGTTCTTCCATCGGTAAGCTCGAGCTTGACCGCACCTTTGAAGAGCGCGAAACCATCAACCAAGAAGTAGTTGCCGCCCTCAACGAAGCCACCTCCCCTTGGGGCATTAAGGTTTTGCGTTACGAAATTCGCGACATCACCCCTCCTGACAGCGTTATGCAAGCCATGGAAAAACAAATGCGCGCCGAACGCGAAAAAAGAGCCGTTATTGCCGAATCTGAAGGCCAAAGACAAGCTCAAATCAATAAAGCCGAAGGTGAGAGAGCAGCCCTTATTGCTGAATCTGAAGGTAAAATGCAAGCCCTCAAAAACCAAGCCGAAGGTGAAGCCGCCCTCATCGAAACCGTTGCCAAAGCTACAGCTGAAGGCATCAAGCTTGTAGCTTCTGAAGTTGAAACAAGCGGCGGTATGGTGGCAGCTAACCTGCGCGTGGCTGAATCTTGGATACAACAATATGGCAACATAGCCAAAGAAGGCACCACCATGATTGTTCCACAAAACATGGCTGACCTCTCCGGCATTGTTGGCAGTCTTTCACAAATTGTTAAACTTCCTTCCGGAAGCGGACAATAATTCCTTTTTTCTGTGGGAGGGAACTTTTTGAAAAGTTCCCTCCCACAGACCCCCACCCTCAAAAACTTTTCATTGCGATGGCATTCTATCAATAATTCTACATCTCGGCGCACATTTCTTAGTTCTTTGAGTCTTTTGGATAATGTATTTCAGAAAAAAAAGTTCTTTTCAACAAGTTGAAAAATGACGAATTCAGTTTTATACACTACTATTAAACCTAAATGATTACGCAAGAATTTTCCATAAGGAAAATTCGCATTAAAAGTTTTTGCGGAGGGGGTCTGGGGGAGAGGCTTTTTTCAAAAAGCCCCTCCCCCAGAAGAACTAAATAGAATTTCCAATGAACACAAATATTACAGCCCATGAAAAAACTTTTGCGCGCTATGCCGAGTCATTTTGCACGCAAGTGAAAGACGACGCCATGCTGCGGCTTAAGATTGTGCACACTAAGCATGTTCTTTTGCATATGCGCACCCTTGTAAAGGAAGAAAGTGTGCTTTTTCCCCATGCGCGGGCCTGCCTTTTGGCCGCGCTCTATCACGACATTGGGCGTTTTGAGCAATTTAGCCAGTATGGCACCTTTAAGGACGCCCACTCGATCAATCATGCCACCTTAGGTGCGCATATCTTACAAAAAGAAGGCTTCTTAAACACCGAAATCCATGCCTTGCAGCGTCAGGTAATCACCGCCGTAAGCATGCACAATCGATATGCTTTACCAAAAAAACTCGCCCTCCCCTTGCTTCACATTACCCAAGCCGTGCGCGATGCCGATAAATTGGATATCCTGCGCATTATGGCTGAACATTTTTCCCATAAAGGCGAACAAAGTTCAGCGGTGACTTTTTATGCTAAGGACGAACCGCTCATGTATTCTGATAAAATTTTGCAAGATGTTATGCAAAACCGCTTAGCATCCTATGCAGACATTGTATACATCAATGATTTTAAGCTATTACTTTGTTCATGGATTCATGACCTTGTTTTTGTGACTAGCAAAAAAACTTTAGCCAGTCGCGGTTATTTAGAGAGTATCTTAGCGGATTTGCCGAAGCTTCCCCCTTTACAAGCAGTGCAAGAACAGATATGCTACATGCTTAGGAAGCTGTAATGTCATATAAAACACATTTTGGGGTGCATATTGTTAAAATCAAATGTATTTTCACGCCTTGGTGTGCATTTATATGAACCAGTCTTGGGATTTTTACTGCGTGGCATGCGCCAAGAAGTGCTAAAAATTAGCCTTGAACTTGGGCGACTTGATACTGTCTTGGATTGTTGTTGCGGTGCAGGCGGACTTTTGCGCATGTATACGCAGAATTTGCCGTCGCGCTGCCTTGGACTTGACTTAAGTCCGAGAATGCTGAGCATTACTAGGAAAAATGCTCCTAAAGCAGAGATTATGCTTGCAGATGCTACGGCGCTGCCTTTTGACAGCCAGATAGTTGACATGGCAAGTATCTGTATGGCACTGCATAGCATGCCTTATGACAGCGCCAAGCAAACAGTGCAGGAGCTTTTGCGCGTGGCAAAATATGTCATTATTGCAGACTATTGCTTAGCAGAGCGAAATATAATGTTGCCTGCCGCAATTATAGGGCACGCCATAGAAGCATTAGTTGGTGGCGAGCACTATGCCAATTATAAAATTTTTCAAAGTCGCGGAGGCTTGGAAGGATTTTTGCATATGATGGGCATCTCCCCACATAAGCGCCACACGGCACTTGGGGGAGCAGGGAAAATTATTGTTTTAAAACACTAGCATACTAATATATACAAAAAAAGATGTCATTTACACGACACCAAAATAAAGAGGATACAGCCATGAGCCAAACAAAAGCAGCCGTCGTCACCAAGAGCACAGGTGAAATTTATGCCGAGCGCAATGGAGAACGCATCACCCTTAAGCAAGGCGATACCGTTTATGAAACCGACACCATCCTCACTGATAATTCCAGAGCGGTTCTTACCTTTGAAGACGGCGCCACCGCGACTCTCGGGCCAAAATCTACCCTGATTATCAAAGATTTTAGCTATGGCGATGATGTGGAACCTTCCTTCATTATACAATTGACCACCGGCGTTATGCGCTCGGTGAGCGGTGCAATCGTTGAAGAAAATCCCGATGCCTTTAGAGTGCTTACCCCTAAAGCCACCGTGGCCATTCGCGGCACTGAATTTATTACCAAAATCAATCTTGACGGCACGGAGATGCACTTTGTCATCTCCATAGACCAAGGGCATAATCTTGTGCTCACCTCACACACAGGCGCACAAGTCTCCTTTAGTGCCGCGCAACTTGGTGCTATCATTTCCAATGACGGCAGCATACAAAAAGAATTTAACCTAGACGACGCAAGCAATCTTGATGAAATTATAAAAAAAATCATCAAGACACTTGCTCCCAACTTGGACATGGACGAAGCCAGTCAGCATGGAGCTTCCCCCATTGTGATGCTACAAATGGCAGCAGAGCAAGCTCTTGCAGGCAATGAAGAAAATGAAAGCGTGCAAACAGAAAGCTCCCTCAGTGCTGAGAATAGTAATAATTTAGACACAGGTGGAAGCATTAGCAGTTCCGCTGACTCAGATAATGATTCAGATAGCGATTCTAGCAGTGATTCCGATGGGAACTCTGATGGAACCACCGGCAGTAACTCCGGCAGTGGTTCTGGTAGCGATGATGATTCACAAACCTCCACAGCCCCAGAAACCACTCCCCCGCCTCTTTCCACAGGTGACGATGACGATGGCGAGAGCATCGAATACGATATCGTCATATCAGGCAAAACCATTACCACTGGCGATAAAGACGACGACCTCACTTTTAAGAATACCGTTACAAATACAACCATCAACACCATGGGCGGAAATGATCAAGTTAAATTTGATGTAGCTGCTACAACCACCAATGTAAATCTTGGTGAAGGTGAAAACCAACTCACCGCAGAGGCAGCATTCTCCGGC
>CAYJHU010000018.1:14398-16215 GCA_964369655.1 uncultured Desulfovibrionaceae bacterium
ATGAATCAATCTGCCCATTGGTTTTGGGGCGTGCTTGCCCGCTATACGACGCTATACACGCATGTGCTTGTGGCCTCTCTTGTGGTGAATTTACTCACCTTGGCCATGCCGCTCTTTATTATGAATGTCTATGATCGCGTGGTGCCGAACAATGCCTTTGAAAGCCTCTGGGTGCTTGCCATTGGGATGTTCATTGCTACGGGGCTGGATTTTTTTCTGCGTATGGCGCGTATGCGCTTTGTGGATGTGGCCGGACGCAATGCCGATGTGCAATTACAAAGCCTCTTTATGCGCACCTTATTGCAGGTACGCTTTGATGCCCTCTACACCTCCAAGGATACCTCCAACGTAGGCGCCATCATTACGCGCGTGCGTGAGCTTGAGTATGTACGTAATTTTTTAGGCTCACGTACGGTGCTGGCCTTAACCGACCTGCCCTTCATTGCACTTTTTATTGCGCTCATGTTTTATATTGGTGGAACTCTCGGCCTTATTCCGCTTGTGGCCATACCTGTTTTGGCGCTCTTTGCCTTTGCGGTACAAAAAGTCTTTTATAATGCCTCGCATAATAATATGCGCGCCAATGCCGAAAAACAATCCTTCTTAACCGAAATGATCACCGCCCTTGAAACCATACGCTCCACACGCATGGAAGATGCTCTACTTCAAGAATGGAATACAAAAAACGCCCACGCCGCCGATACGCATATTCACAGCAACGGCCTTGCCATGTTCAGCACGCAAGGCATAGCTTTTTTTAACATTTGCTTGACCGTATTTCTTATTATTCTTGGCGTATATCGCATTTCCGAAGGGCTTATGACCACAGGTGGGCTCATTGCCTGCGTGATTCTTTTCGGGCGTGCTGCCGCTCCCATGAATGCGCTGGTGCAAATACTGGCAGATTTTCAACAAACTTCCATGACGCTGAAGCGCTTTGGAAATTTACTGAATATGCCACAGGAAAATCCCGACCTCCCCATGCCGGAATCTGCTTTGGCTGTCCCAGTTCATTTAGAAAAAGTTGGTTTTTCCTATCCGGCCTGCGACGGGAATGATATTCAAATGACAGCCCTTAAAGATATCAATATCAACATTTTACCTGGGGCAAAAGTGGGTTTTGTAGGTTCTTCCGGCTCAGGCAAATCAACACTAGCTCGCCTGCTTATAGGATTATATGCCCCCACCGAAGGGCGCATTTTACTGGGGCGCCTTGATATGCAACACACTCCCATGCATCCCTATCGCAATAAAGTTGGTTTCTTACCACAAGAAATCCGCCTCTTCCGTGGCACTTTGCGCCATAACATTGCCCTAGCATGGCCCGGCGATACTCCCTACACCGAAGAAGACATCATCAAAGCCGCGACCCTTGCCGGTGTCATGGATTTTGCCGAAGAGCATCCCCTCGGCCTTGATATGCCCATTGGCGAACGCGGGCTTGGCCTTTCCGGCGGACAAGCTCAATGCGTAGCGCTGGCCCGCGCCCTGCTCGGCGATCCACATACCATAATTTTAGACGAACCGGCCGCACAGCTTGATGATGCTTCCTCAAAGAAACTCATCACACGCCTTGCGCCATATTTAGCCAATAAAACCGTAATTATATTTACACATAAAGCCCATATGCTACAGCTTGTCAGCACTGTCATTGCCATGGAAAAAGGACGTACCATCTGGAGCGGACCACGCGATAAAGCCGTCAAAGCAGGCGGGCAAATTGAAATTCAAAGGGGTGAAGGCCAAGAGGTTTAATTTTTCAGGGGGAAAACTTTTTTGAAAAAAAGTTTTCCCCCAGACCCCCTTTCAAAAAACTT
>CAYJHU010000019.1:0-15593 GCA_964369655.1 uncultured Desulfovibrionaceae bacterium
GGAGGGGGCTTTTTTCAAAAAGCCCCCTCCCCCCACAAAAAAACAAAAATCTAATCTTCGTAACGCTTCATGATATTTTCTACAAGCTCATGAATTTGTACAAAGGCGTTAACGACTTCCGGGTCGAAGGCTTTACCGGCTTCTGCTTTGATGATGGCAAGACTTGGCTCAACGGCTATGGCATCTTTGTAGCAGCGCTTGCTTCTGAGTGCATCGTAGACGTCTGCTACGGAGACTATGCGTGCTTCGATGGGAATATCTGTACCACTTAGGGGCGGTGAGTTATGATCGCCGGTATATCCGGAACCATCAAAGCGTTGGTGATGATGCAAGCAAACATTATGAGCCATGATATCGATGCGCAACTTTTTATCACGAAATATGTTAGCTCCGGCGGCGCTATGTGTTTGCATTATTGAGTATTCTTCAGGAGTTAAACTGCCTGGTTTTTTGAGGAGGGCATCGGGTATGGCTACTTTGCCCACATCATGTAACATGGCTGCTTGCCTGATGAAATCTTTGGTAGTGCGGATTTTTTCTACTGGTTCTCCCCATGAGAGGGCTAAACGGTGGTAAATTTCTGCACTAATGGCTCCTACACGTAAAACGTGCATGGCAGTTTCGGAGGGGTCTCGTAAGGCTGCAGTTTCTAAAAGGCGCATAATAAACTGATTATCCATGCGATTTTGGGCAATGGTGCGTGAGGCTACGAGGGCAAGGTTTTCTAGGTTTGTTTGCATTTCAACACTAAAAGGCTGGATATTTCCATATCTATCCTTACTATTAATGACTTGTAAAACGCCCACTACTTCATCATTTGGGTCAAGCAGAGGGATGGTGCACATGGAAATAGTCTTGTAAGAGGTCTTTTTATCAAAAGAGTCATTATAAGTATAGGTTACACCTTTTGGGAGGTTGTAAACATCTTGTAAATTCAGAGGTGAGCGTGTAAGCGCGACAAATCCGGCTATGGAAGAGTTTTCAATGGGAATTCCATGGTCTAAATAGAACATTTTATTGGTATCAGTAGTTTCAAAAAGCACTTCATTTTGCGCATAAGAAAAAATCAGCCTATTGCTATCAAGCTCATCAATAAGATAGATGGTGCCGGCCTCTGCTTGGCCAATATTTCTAGCTTCTGTGAGAATACTCTCCAAGATAACTGAATAATCAAGAAACTTTGTAACATTTTTTGTGAAGGAGCATACAGGGCAGGAGGTTTTCTTAGGAGTACTTTTAAGATGAGAATAATTGCCTTGATTATTGATAATCATACCTTCATAGGCGAGGGATATTGTAAAGGGAAGGTCTTGCTCTTCATTATAAATTAGGCGTAATTCTTGGTCTAATTCTTCATCTGTGTGATCGGGGTGATGATGGCTAAGGATAAGACTTCTGGCCTTGGTGCTACGCGACACATCAATCCATTGCCGTGCTGTACTATGCCCCCAGCCACGATGCTGGTCGTATTCTGAATCAAAAAAATGGCTATCCGCAATAATAATATCAGCATCTTGCATAAAGTTTTTCAAGCGATTTTGAGCCATGATGTCGCCTGTGCCCCATTCATGATCGCCAGAAAAGAATATGGTTAAATTGTCGGCGGTAATTTTATAGGCGGTGCATCCTCCGGGATGTACGGTGGGACAAGTTTCAATTAAGGCAGATCCAATATGGAAGGATTCTCCGCTTTCAAACTCGTCGTGGTGAGTAATTTTCTCACCAATTTGCTCCCATGATACGGGAAAATAAGAGGAATCAAAAAGAGTTTGGAAAGTTTTTTGCCAAGTTTTTACTAAATTTTTAGGAGTATAAAGATCAACTTCCCAGCCGGGAGTGTAAAGTACGGGAAATGTCGTAAAACCTTGGATATGATCCCAATGTTTATGGGTAAAGCATATGGAACACTTTTGCTTGGTACTTTTTTCTAAAAGATGAGTGCCAAGACTGTGAATTCCAGTACCGGCATCTAAGATGATACAATCACCTGCCAAGGTTTCCACTTGAATACATGTGGTATTTCCTCCGTATTCTAAGTGATTCATAGAAAGGTGCGGCGTTGAACCACGCACTCCCCAAAGGGTGATTTTCATATGCTATCCTTAATAAAATTAAAATTTGCTACAGATATTTGTTTCTTACTGCCACGCATTTTTATTAAGGTCAAATGCTAATTTATTTTGAGGGAAAACTACTGGAGAGGGGCGATATTGGGCGAATCTATATCATTGCGCAACGTGGCAAAGTATTTTTAGGGAAAGAATCCTAAATTATTTTACTTATAAACTTCTAAAGTTCCATTCCCAAATATGTGTATTTGTTGAAAGTCTTGTAAGCGAATATTTTCAAAATGTACTGCACTGCCATTAAGGTCAACCGCCATAAGATTCCAAAGGCCATCGTCGTCTAAACGAACCTTTAGAGCTTCTTGTGCAGCAAGTGGTACATTTAATAAACTATAACCTTGCCCTGAGCTGATATTTGTTAGGCGTAAAGTTGCAATGGGAAATTTATTGGCATTCATAAATATAATTTCACCGGCAATGACATGTGTGGTGCACAAAGTTATAAATAAAAAAGCCATACTACTAATAAAAAATTTTTTCATATTTTAACTCCCAAAAAACGGAAAAATTAAGTGAAATTCAGATAGATTTGTTTGCCTAATTTTATGCTCTATGTCAATTATCTTTTTATACAAATATAAATTTTTATACTTGTGGTTTTTTGTAAAAAAACATTAATATCAGCATATTATCACAGTAATCAGCAAAACCAGCATAGCTTTTCGCAATAAAAAACTTGCGTGCACGCAATTATTTTGCTATGTGGTCTGCGCATTGAGTAACGTTTTTTAAACACCTACACTTTTATACATACAAAAAAAACAACATAAGTTTTCATATCTTAGGAATTATTTAATGAACTTTGTCACAGTCCCTTTTGCTTTCTTTTTTGTGCTTGTACTTTGCATGCATGCTTTTACCCGAAAGGGAAGCCTCCCTTATAAGACCTTATTATTGCTCTTTAGTCTTGCATTTTACGCTTCGGCTGGCATGACTTTTTTGCCCTTACTTTTGCTTGTGGCAATCTTAAACTGGCTCACAGTTGGACTTATAAACCACTATAGATACAAACAAAAAACGGCTAAAATCATTTTAGGGGCAAACGTTAGCATCCATCTTTGCCTGCTGATTTTCTACAAGTATTATGAGTTTTTCTTAACTAACCTTGAGGCATTTTTTAATACTGTTGGCTTGAGCATCCCGCTCTATAACATTATCTCTAGTGCCGAATATCTTTTCCCCATTGGCTTGTCATTTTATACCTTCCAAGGTCTTTCCTATGCCATAGACCAATATCGCAATCCCACAAACAAGCCTGAAACTTTTTTTGATGTATTGCTTTTTGTTTCTTTTTTTCCCACCATTTTGGCTGGCCCTATTTTACGAGCCAAAGATTTTTTCCCGCAATTGCGTGGGGAGAAAGTGGAAAACCCCAAACTTATTAAGAATTTTTTGCCACACGGCTTTGAAGATACGGTAGAAAACCGCGAGCAGGACATTATTCTTGGTTTTACCTTTATTTTAAGTGGGTTATTCAAAAAAGTAGTGCTGGCAAGTTATTTATCAGAGCATATCGTACACAATGTATTTTCAACACCTGACAGTTATGCTTCCTTAACAGTACTTATTGGCGTATATGCCTATGCCATGCAAATTTATTGCGATTTCTCTGGATATTCAGATCTTGCGGTGGGCGTAGGACGTCTTATGGGCTATCGCTTACCCCAAAACTTCAATGCACCATACCTTGCATTAAGTATTCAAGATTTTTGGCGTCGTTGGCATATTACCCTCTCCCAGTGGCTACGGGATTATTTGTATATTCCCCTTGGTGGCAACAGAAAAGGCAATAGGACGTTAAACCTTATTCTTACCATGACCCTTGGCGGACTGTGGCATGGATCACATTTACGCTTTTTAATTTGGGGTGTTATGCATGGTGTAGGCTTAGCGCTTGTACATGCATGGCAAGGATTTTGTGCCTTTTTTATGCCAAAAGACAAAGTGGATCCCAAGGCTACCGATAAAGTAAAAAATGGATTTACCACATCAAAAATATTTACAATGCCTTATGCCTTCTTATGCTGGTTTTTAACCTTCCATTTTGTGTGCGTACTATGGATATTCTTTAGAGCCGATACAACAGAAATTGCTTGGCAACTTATAGAGCGCATTATCTTTTGGGATACGCAAGGCAGTGGTTTTGAAGTTCTTGTTATTGCAGCTATTATTTGCACAATGCTAACGCAAATGGTAGGCTCGCATATCTTTAGGACTTTTGTAAGCATTTTACACAAGCAATGGGTGCCGGTGCAAGTGGCCGTGTATGCTATTTTATGCGCACTGATTTTGAAACTTGGCCCTGATGGCGTATTGCCCTTTATTTATTTTCAATTTTAGGTCTTATCATGAAAAAAAGCACTCGTAAAAATACGCAAAAAAATGTCTCTAAAGCTGCCAGCAAGGCCGCCAATAAAGCCGCGCAAAAAAAGCTTGCCAGACAAAAAGCTGCTGCTAAAAAAGTTGAGCGCAATAAATCACTTGCGCAAAAAAATCAGGAAATTATTTCTAATAAAGTAGTACCTGCGCAAAGCCCTGTTGAGGAAACGCTCTCTGCTCCCGCTGAAGACTTAGAGCCTGCTCAAGAGCCTAGTGAAAAGCAAGGCGAAAAACAAAGCGAAAAGCCAAGCGCTAAACCAAGCATTCCTACAACAAGTGTAGCAAAAGACAAAGATAAAGAACCAAAGCCGAAAAAAAGCGATGCTTTTTATAATAAAAAAACCTTTTATGTATATCTTAGCATTGTGTTTTGTATGCTTATTATGGAGTCACACCGCTTTGCCCTTTATTTTGAAGACGAAAGTAATAAATACCCCATTTTTTCCCATGTAAGCGAAGGTATTAAAGTTGCCGGTGATGTTACCGGCATAAATACCCTTATGCAAAGTGTTGGTGATTTTATTTCTGAACTGAGCGAAGAGCAAGTATATGAAGTAGATAAACCTTTTGGCGAGCAGTGGGACGCCATGCTTACACGCTATAAGGACATTGTAGGTCTTAGCCCAGCTCCCGAAAAAGAACTTGCCAAAAAGGAAGAAAAGGCAAAGCCAGAAAAGCCGCTAGCTAAAAAAGAAACTTCTCCTCAAGAGAAAACCAAACAAGAAAGCGAAATACAAGCTGAAAAAAAGCAAGAAGAAAAGCCCGAAGTAGAGGAAGTTAAGCCTGTACACTACGCTTTTTATGACCCTCAAAATATCGTGGCCGCGCCCACAAAGATGGCACTTGATGAATACATCACAAAATTACCTGACCTTGGCAAAAAAAAGAAAATTTTGCTGGTGGGAGATTCTATGATGCAAGGGCTTGTACCGCTAATTCAAACAGCGCTCAAGCATCGCAAAGATTTAGAAATCGTGCACAGGGTAAAAGTATCCACAGGCCTTACCAATCAACGCTTTTTTCACTGGCCTGATAATTTAAAAAAATTGCTTAAACAGCATGATCCCGACATTGTCATTGTATTTATCGGCGCCAATGATCCCCAAGATCTTTTTGTGCAAAAAAAATGGTATAAGGTCAGCAGTGATTCATGGGCACAACTCTATTCCATGCGCACCATTAACTTCTTGGAGCTTGCCACCTCAGAAAATCGTAAAGTCGTATGGATTGGCCTGCCCATTATGCTCAAAGAGCCTTATGCTAAAAATATTAAAAGGATAAATGCTGTTTTTAAGGAAGCAACCTCATTTTATCCGGCCTCTGCATTTGTGGATACACAAATGTTACTCACCGATAACGGCAAATTTATTAGCTTCTTACCCGGAAAAAACAATAAAACCGTGCGCGTGCGCGCCAAGGATAATATTCACCTCACCTTTGCGGGCGGACGTGTCATTACCAATCATATGATCCCCACCTTGAATGAAAGGGTGGGAGCTGCGCGCCTTGACGACGTGGACGGCAATCCTCTTATTCCCGTAGCCGGCAAAGCCAACAGGATTACTTTTACTTCTCAAATTCAAAACAAGAGCGTTGAATACATTGCGTATTTACCTAACCCACAATTGCCACCGGCCCCCAAGCCTGTGGCCGCATCAAACCCAAAAGAAGCCAAAAAACAAAACGCCGAATGGAGTCCTCTTATATCTACGGCTCAAGCCACGGCTCTAGCTCCGCAGGTAGCACCGCTTAATATTTTGGCCATACAAAAAAATGCCGACGAGCCACTCGCTGTGGAAAAACTCATTGAAGAAAGTTTACAAAGTCCAATCCCAGCTCAAAAATCCCAAAAAGCAAAAAGCAAAAAACAAAGCTTCCCTGTGCTTTATCTACTACATGGAGCGGCCGGCAATGGGCATAATTGGAATGAGCACATGGGCAAAGAATTGCAAAAAATTGCTGACGAAAAACGGGTAATTATTGTTGCGCCAACTTCTCAAGAGTATAGCTGGTATGTGAATAGCCCATTACAAAAAAATAGCCAGATAGAAAGCTTTATCGTAAAAGAGCTCGTGCCACATGTGGACGCTCTTCTGCCAACCAATGGCAAACGCGCCATTGCCGGGCTTTCCATGGGCGGGCACGGAGCACTTTTAATTAGCCTCAAACACCCAAAAACATTCCCATCTGCCGCTTCTGCCAGTGGTGTTTTGGATATTCGCCTGCATCCTGAGCAGTGGGGCATAAATAAAGTACTCGGAAATTATGCCAGCAATAAAAATAACTGGAACAAAAATTCCGTAGCCTATGTGCTTGAAAGAAAGAACTCTAAAAATATTCCCAAGCAAATTCTTATTACCACCGGTTTGCAAGACCATGCCGTTTTAGAAGATAATCAAAAGGTGAAAAAACTTCTTGAAAAAAAGAAGTTTAAGTTCGAATACGAAGAAGCACAAGGCAATCACGATTGGCAGTTTTGGTCTGAACAATTTGCAAAATTATTGCGCAAGCAGGCTGATTTTTTGAATTTGTAAGATTTAGTATTTTTTTGTGGGGGGGGAAGGAGAACCTTTTTGCTAGCTCCAAAAAGGGTTCTCCTTCCCCCCCCATCCTCTCCCAAAACGCGCTCATTACCACACTCCTTTTAAAACAAGTCTTACGTAATTCTTTAACAGTCATTTTCAACAAGTTGAAAATGACGCATAAGGGTTTCCAAAGGAGTTTACCCCCTGCTCTCGTAATCGAAGGGTTTGGGAGGCAGAGCCTCCCAAATAAAAAAATAACGTACTTTGCAACAAGCCACCCAACAATTTATATTGCAAATGTATATAATGTGCGCTAGAGTCCATACATAAAAATTCATAAACTGTTTTTATTTAAACAACTTTATATATACCTTATGCAAGAAAAGAAAATACCAACTTCATCTGAAAGCACATTTGTTCTTCGTTCTCCCGATGACGATTCTAAGGCTGAGCGCCGCTTTTATTCTTTGGATGAATTAAAGCGAAAAAAACATCTAGAGCATGAAGAAATTCAGTCCGAGGTTGTTTGGGCACCTCCCCAAAGGGCTTTACCCTTACCATTACGCATAGCAGTGCGCTTTTGTAGTGCACTGATTTTACTTTTTATCATTTGCCTTGGAGGCATAGTCTTTTTAACCTCCCCGTGGGGTGAAAGTTCTATGACATCACTTTTATCATCCATTGTAAATTATTATGGAAAACCCATGGATTTGCGTGTGCATGTTGCTTCTATACGCGGTTTTTGGGATGGTAAAATTGAAATTGTTAATTTACGAATTTACGATAAATATGGACCTTGGATTCGCGTGACTCAAGGAACTTTACATCCGGACTGGGAAAGTTTGGGGAAAAGCATCGTTGCATCATGGCGAGTTAAGCATGATCGGGAGATTCCAAAGAATTTTTATGATACCAGCGGTCCTATTGCCAACATCCCGCGCTTAACAGGGGATAGCTATGGTGTAGACCTTCATGCTACCGACAAAATAGCAACGAATGATGACAAAATAACAAGCCCAAAAAGGGCGCAAAGTAAGGCGCGCTATAGAAATAGCCTTGGAACAGCTCCTCGTAGAAGCCTTAATGTTGTTCCGCAAAAGAGCTTAATAGTAAATAATTTACTTAACCCAGAGGAAATATTACTGGGTAAAGTCGTACTTGGCTTAAAATCCGGAACATTGGTAGGGACTTTTATGCCTCGCCTGCCAAAGTATGTTATTGATGAATCGAGCGATCCCATCAATATGCACTCGTTATTTGATTTTCTGCCTGATTGGCTTGCCATTGATGTGGCAAAGCTTGAAATGGTAGATTTTAAATTAGGGCCAAGTGTTAATTCCTTAAATTTTTCTACCAATATTCATGGGCAAATCAATTCAGAAAAACTATTGTTTCGCAGTACGCTTTTAGCTGCTGAAAATATTTCACTGCATTGGGTTTTGCCGAATATGCAAAATTTGCCTGACGATGTGTCTCTTTCCTTGCGAGATTTTCGTGAGCGTTTAAATATCTTAACGCATGATCCAAAAACAAGTCCGCAAACTTTAGCAAAAGAAAAGCGTATTCTTGGATATGTCAGCCTTGATTATGACAAGGGAGATATGGATATACGCTGGCAAATTCACGATTCACTCCTTTCTAAGACATATGCTCCTGGCATACACTCTTCTTGGTCGCGTATTCGTATCTTAGCGCATGTTCCCACATGGCCTCCTACGGTAAAGCAGCCGACACAAGCCCGCTTTGTAAGCAGATTTGGGCTTACTCTCACGCATGAAGATAAAATAATAAAACCATCTTTAGCTGTTGGGCAAGTTTTTTGGGACGGAGATACTTTTATCTTACGCGATTTTGATGTTGCAAGCCCGGCTGAGGACCCTTCACTAAAGATTTTAGGGAGTCTTGGTTATTCATTATGTGAAGGATGTGGAGGATATATTAGTGCTGTAGTCAATGAACTGCAAACTTTGGCAAATGCTCTTGGCATTGACACTAAAACTGTGCCCATCAAAGGAAATGTCGATGCAAATATCTATATTTCTCACGGCGGCGAGCGGCTGTTTTGGTGGACCAAACCCCTACCAAATATCTTGCCAAACAGTCCACTGCCCGGTTTTACAGCCAGCCCATATGATAGAAGCATTGTAGCCAAAAGCATCAATCGCTTCACTAAAAACACACTACTTTCCATTTCTGAGATAAATTATAAAAGTCTTGCAGGGTATAGCATCATAAAAAGTGCTTTAGATGAGACCAAAAAGCCCACCACAAACCCTTTTCCCAAAGCAGAAAAAATTCCTCTTCCCATCGCATCTCTAGGCGAGGAAAGTTTTCATTTTCGTGTTAAAGTAGCAAGCAAAGAGCTCACTTTACCCGATGGAGAAATTAAAGATTTATTCTTCTCTATTAATGGAAATTCTGTGTATTCAGCTTCTGTTCCTAAAATTTTTATGGGGATTTTTCCTCCTAAAAAGCTAAAATCTGAACAAGAAGAACTGAAGGCTGAACAAGAAAAACGCGCCCAGGAAAAGCTCCTCGGTCTTGACGATGAGCATGCAGATGAGCCTAAAGATCCAGAACCAATTGATACCTTTACCTCTGATTTTAATGAGGCAGGCCTACCATATGGTTTGGTGGGTAAGGTCATGCTTCGCTTTGGGGATCTTTATGGCAAAGGTGTTGGCAAAATGACCAGCAATTGGTTTTTGGGGGGCTATCATGAAGAATCTAAGCGCTTTCAGCTAAATATCGACGATTTTTCATTGGCACTGCCCGGTATTTCAAGCGATGCTAACCTTTCCTTTGCCTATGCCCTGCCCATAGTCAAAAGACGCTGGCCATGGGTCGACGGTGAATTTAATTTGCATATACATGACTGGGAACTTTTGGAGCATATTTTCCACCCTCCCCTACAAGCTGAAAACTTAAATTTTCATGCTATATTTAGATCATTTGTTGATGAGAAGGGAACTCCCTTACAGCATTTTAATTCTAAATTTTTATCAGATAGAGTTGAATCTCCCGAGTTTATGGTCAGAAAAACCACCGGTACGGCCCAAAGTGACCATTTCCACGCTGTGGCCGATACGGTTGTTTTATCTTTAGCAAGATATGAAGAAGCACTTCAAAAACAAATGTATTACACACCTGCGGATAACATTCCGACCTTTATGGCGGAGCTGGAGTTAGATTCCGGACGTGGCGGGCCGGTACGTTGGTCACGCGGAAACACCAGTATGACCATATATGGCGAGCAAGCTAATTTTTCTGTGTCCATGCTTGGCGAAATTACAGCTCTTTTGGAGGGGCTTTATAACTTCCGCACCCGCACCCTCAGCCTTAAAGATATGAATGTGAGAACGCCCATTAGCAACACTAAAAAATAGATAAATTTCAAGCAATTAAAGAAAGTGAACAACATGCAATTGATAAAATATGCAGCTTTTTCCTATGCCACAATAAATGCTAATCTCACGAAAATTTACGCCCTGAATATCTTGACTTATCAATAACATTCCTTTATTTTTGTCATGTGTGTTTATTATAACCTGTGAGGAGACAAGTTATGAAAAATTTTATTTGGAGTTTTGTGGTCTTGTTTGGGATAGGCTTTGCACTCCCAGCATTGGCTGAAAAACCTGCTGTTCCGGCAGATGGTTTAAAAATGGCTGTTACAAAAAAACCTGTGGTCTTTAATCACAGCAAGCACAAAGATATTAACTGTGCTGACTGTCACCATCCTGTAGATGGTAAAGAAGACTACAGAAAATGTAGCACCTCTGGCTGTCATGATGACTTTAAGGCCAAAAAAGGCACAAAGAGTTATTACTATGTCATGCACGCCAAAAAAGGTACAAAGTATGACACTTGCGTTAGCTGCCACGTAAAAGAAGTAGCTAAAAAGCCAGATGACAAAGATTATAAGAAGCAAATGACTGGTTGCGCCAAGGGCGGCTACTGCCACGGTTCATAATTCTTTGTTTTCTTAAGTGGATGATACAAAGCCCTATGTAGTTGATGCATAGGGCTTTCTTTAATTTAACAATTTTTTGAGATAGCTATAATGCCTGATAATGCGCAAAAAAATTGCTTGGATGTGCAAGCTTCTGAATCCGGTCAAAAGCTGTTGCAATTTTTACTGCGCCGCTTAACCTTGCCGCAAAGTCTTTTGCATCGCTGGATTCGAACAGGACAAATTCGGGTTAATGGTGGGCGCGTAAAACCCTTTATGCATGTGCAAACCGGTGATATTATACGCATGCCTCCTTTTGCAAACAGTATGGTAGAGTCAGCTGCATTTGAAAAAACACCGCGCCATGAATCAAAGCCGCAACACCCAGCAACCAAAAAACATTCTCAATCAATTGTAAAGCCTGACTTACCACCAATAATATACTCAGATGATAACATTATAGTTTTCAATAAACCGCAGGGACTTCCGGTACATACCGGCACAGGTCACGACGACAGTTTAGCCACTCGCCTTGAAAAGCATTTTTCACATTATGCTTTTAAGCCTACGCCGGCGCATCGCCTTGATAAGGACACCTCGGGAATTTTATGTGTGGCTTTATCATATACTGCCCTGCGAGCCTTACAGAAAGCTTTTGAATTGCGATCTGTTAACAAAGAATATTTAGCCTTTGTGCATGGACATTGGAAAGGCAACTCCCCTCAGGTGCTGGAGCATACCTTGGGGAAAAAATATTCCGGCTATGACGAGAAAATGCGACTCTTGGAAGCTGATGAACAAGGAAAAGAGGCAAAAAGCCTTGTACAATGCCTTATGCGCACCAAGGACTATAGTTTAATGCACATCCGCTTAATCACAGGGCGCACACATCAAATCCGCGTTCAATTGGCGGCCATGGGGCATCCCATACTCGGTGATGGAAAATACGGCACGCCCCAGCAAAGAACAACCCTGTGCCTTCACTCTTTACGCATTACCTTCCCGCAATCAAATGAATTTTGCGCTTTGGGCCTTAACGGGCAGAGCTTTGCCGTACTGCCTTCGCAAGCACCGTGGCAAGGTGCTCTTGCTGTTAAAACTTTACCCAATTTACTTTCTGAATAAAATTTAAACTCGCTTAAATAAAGCACCAGTAGTCTTGACAACGAGCGCTTGTTAGCGTAGATTGTTCGACATCAAACTATTTTTATAAAAGTGGGTATTCGATGCCAGCTCCTTATACCATCGTAAAGTCAATATCGAGACTTCGCATTGCCATTGATAATTTTCTTGTGCGCAACATTGAAAAGTCCGGCGCTAAGGGACTTATGGTTTCACACGGAAATATCCTTATGCAATTATATAAAAAGGACAAACGACCCATGTCAAAAATTGCTGAAGATATAGGAAAATGCAAAAGCACCCTCACTACCTTAGTCAACAAACTAGAAAAATCAGGTTTTATAGCGCGTGAAGTCAGTGCTGAAGATGTTCGCATAAAAAATCTTTGTCTTACCGACAAAGGAAAACGCTTTGAAAAACATTTTTGGAGCATCTCAGAAGAGCTTAATAGCACCTTGTGGGAAGGTTTTACACCGGATGAACAAAAATTGTTTCTTACCTACCTTGAAAGAATGCAAATAAATCTCAATAAAAAAGAACAAATAAAATAGCCATATATAAAAGACATCTACTATGAACGGGAAAAAGCATATAAGCATAATGGAAAAAACAAGGAAAAATCTTTTTCCATTGCTTTTTTCATTATCATTTTTATTTCTTTTTTTCCTCTTTATTAATTATGTGGCTCATTCATATAATTGGCAATTCAAAAAAGTTTTTCCGCATATCTTAACTTTTAATGAACAGGGCCTTGTATTTGGGGTTCTTGCAAAATCCTTGGTTGTCACCCTTGAGCTTGTGAGCGTTAGTCTTGTTCTGGCTTTAATAATAGGACTTTTACTTGCAATGATGAATTTATCGGCATCACCGGTAGCACATTTGATAGCCAAAAGTTTTATTGGCGCGGTACGCAACACTCCTTTGCTTATGCAACTCTATTTAGTATATTTTGTTTTTGCACCAATGCTGTCCTTAAGTCCTTTTTTTGCAGCCTGTTTGACATTGGCATGCTTTGAAGGGGCGTATATGGCTGAAATCTTTAGGTCAGGCTTTAAATCCATACCCTTTACCCAATGGGAGGCGAGTTTTTCGCTTGGCTTTACCACCATGCAAGCCGGACGTTTCGTTGTCTTGCCGCAAGCTGTCAGCAATATTTTGCCAAGTTTGATTGGGCAAATGGTTTCTCTCATAAAAGACACTTCGCTTGTTTCTGCCATTTCGGTGGCTGACATAACATTACGCGCATCTGAGCTCATATCAGAAACATATCTGTCCTTTGAAATTTGGCTCATTGTTGCTGCGTTTTATTTAGTACTGACCTCTCTAGTCAGTATTCCTTTGGCATATTATGAAAAACACGCAAAAAAGAAAAAGGGCATTTTGCGTTAAACTTTTAATTATGGAGTTAACATGAAAAAAATTCTTTCCTTATTGTTATTATGCTGCTTAATGAGCAGTACTGCCATGGCCGCAGAAAATTCAACTTTGGCAAAAGCCAAGGAGCGTGGAGTTTTGCGTGTGGGATTTTCCTCCTTTGTGCCATGGGCCATGCAAAACAAGGGCGGTGAATTTGTAGGTTTTGAAATTGACGTAGCTACCAGACTTGCCAAGGACTTGGGACTGCGCTTGCAACTTACCCCCACCGCATGGGCCGGCATAATCCCTGCCCTCTTGGCCGGAAAATTTGACGTTATCATTGGCGGCATGGGCATCACACCGGAACGCTCAGAGCAAGTAAGCTTCAGTGAACCGTATGACTTTACAGAGCTAGAGCTTTTAACCAATAAAAGTAAAGGCGCTGCGCTTAAAACCTTAGAAGACTTTAATAAACCTGAAGTAACCATCATCACGCGCACCGGCGCAACAGCGGCTCTTCAGGCCAAAAAAATCTTCCCTAAGGCCAGCATACGCCAATTTGCCGACGAGGCTCCTTGCGTAGAGGAAGTTCTTTCCGGACGTGCACATGCCTTTTTAACCACCGCCCCCCTAGGCGCTTTTTCCGTGGCCGATAATCCAGAAAAAGTTTTCTTACCTGTTCAAATTACAGAATATAAAGAACCAATAGGCATGGCCGTGAAAAAGGGAGATACAGCGACATTAAAAGAGCTTAATCAGTGGATTAAAGATCGCCATGCCGATGGCTGGCTAAAAGAGCGTGAAGCCTATTGGTTTAAGAACAAAAATTGGGAAAAAGATTTATAATATAACATGAAAAAGCCCTGCACAGTTATTCCCGGCACTACTCCGCCACGCCCATGGTCAAAGCTTAATGCTACCGACTATGCCTTGCTTGCTGCCCTAGTCTTAGGCATTGCCATTTGTCTTTGGCATGTCTTTGCAGGCAGCGAGCGCGTGTGGCGCTGGGAACGCCTTTTGCCTTACATCGCCTTTGAAAATAAAGAAGGTTGGCAATTAGGCATGCTGAGTAAGGGCTTTCTCATGACCATTCGCTTAGGAATTTGGTCATTTCTTGTAGCCATTATTTTTGGTTTGTGCATGGGCGCGCTCACTGCTAACAAACGCGGTCTAGCTGTCTTACCCTGTACGCTTTTTGTACAAACTTTACGAAACATCCCTCCGCTTATCTTTATCTTTCTGATTTATTTTTTCTCGGGACAATTTTTCTCGAGTTTTGTCCTGGCGCTTCAGGATTTTTCATATTCCTTATCGCCACAAGGCGCAGAAATTTTAAGCTATATTTTCGCTCCTCCCATGCAAATGGAGGGCATGCTCTCAGCCGTGCTTGCCCTTGGCATCTATGAAGGGGTTTATATCGCTGAAATTGTGCGCGCAAGCATCGAAAGCATCCCTCAAATGCAAAGAGAGGCCGCCCAGTCCCTAGGATTCAATAAATTTCAAACACTGTGGCACATTTTACTTCCGCAGGCAAAGCCCATCATGCTCCCGGCCCTTGCTGGGCAAACTGTCTCAATATTTAAAGATTCTGCACTCGCAGCCCTTGTCTCCCTGCCAGAACTGACCTTTCAATCCCTCGAAGTAATGGCAGTGACACGCCTAAGCTTTGAAGTCTGGATCATCTGCATGCTCGCTTACTTTTTTATCTCAAGACTCTGCACAGCCATATTTACGTCCCTTGAACAAAAAATAAAATGGAAAGCATTAAATTAAGCAAAACTTGGTGCTCATCTATTTTACCTCATCCTATAACCTGAGACCTCTGCACAATTATTTTCAAATATAACTTTGCCAGTAAAACTTTAGAAATCGCTTAAAGTCTAAAATCAAACGTGCAGAGGTAAAGGCACGAAAATCAATCGTTTATCGGCGCAAATAAATTGCGCCTACTTTTGATTTTCGGTCGCACAAACTAGCGTTTATGCTCCATGAGACCCTGCATAATGAATTATGCAGAGGTCTCAACCTACAAAACAAAGCAAACAAAAGAAGGGCTTACGCTATTAAACGTAAGCCCTTAAAATTTATGGTGCGCCCAGGAAGATTCGAACTCCCGACCAAGAGCTTAGAAGG
>CAYJHU010000020.1:0-15446 GCA_964369655.1 uncultured Desulfovibrionaceae bacterium
AAACTCGCAAGCTCGTTAACGCAAACGCTTCGCGCCCGTTGGGTCGGCTCCTTCCCAAAAAACTTTCATTGCGATGGAATTTTTCCCATATTGTAAATAATACCGCTACGAAGAGCTGGAAGTGTATGCAAAAAGAAAAAATACTTATCTTTACTCGCTATCCTCGTGCTGGTGAAGTAAAAACGCGTCTTATTCCTGACTTGGGCGCTCAAGGGGCGTCTAGCTTGCATGCGATGATGACTGAGTTCACAGTGCACCAAGCTGTGCAAAGTGGTCATGCTGTTCATATCTATTATACTGGGGCCAGTGAGCAGGAGATGCGGAACTGGCTTGGGTATGAGCATACGTATGTGGAGCAGGGGGAAGGTGACCTTGGGCAGCGTATGCACAGGGCATTTGTTAACTCTTTTGAGCAGGCTTCAAAGGTGCTTTTGCTTGGGAGCGATTGTCCTAATAATCGTACGCATAATTTGCAGGAGGCACTTTCATTGCTTGATGAAGCGCCATGTGTGCTTGGCCCAAGCGTGGATGGTGGCTATTATATGATTGGCCTAAGGCAGGACTGCCCTGAAATTTTTTGTGATATTGCGTGGGGTAGTGAACAAGTGCTCAGTCAAACTTTGGCTAAATTAGATAAGTATGCGCTGGTGGAAACTTTGCAAGATGTGGATTATTATGCTGATATTCCACAAAAAATTTCAGTTATTATCCCTACCTACAATGAAGAAGAGCGTGTTGTAAAAGCTATAGCTAGCGCACAGCAGGGCTTTAATATTGAAATTATTGTGGCTGATGGCGGTAGTAGTGATGCTACGGTGCAAAGGGCGCAGGAGCATGGGGCTTTGACGTACGTGTGTCCTTTGGAGCATAGGGGCAGAGCGCAGCAGATGAACTACGCGCTTAATTATTGTACGGGAGAAATCGTCCTTTTTTTGCATGCTGATTCGATTTTGCCTAAAGATTTTGATATTTATGTGCGTAAGGCGCTGGAAGATGAGGGGTGTAAGCTTGGATATTTTAATTTTGCGGTAAGTGGAGATTTTTTTGGGAAGAGCTTGCTTGAATGGGGAACGAATATTCGAGCAAAGCGCTTTCATATGCCGTATGGTGATCAAGGTTTTTTTATGCGTAAGGCAGATTTTTTGGCACTTTCTGGTTATGCGCAAGTGCCTATTTTGGAAGATGTTTTCTTGGTAAAGGCGGTGGTGGCTAAGTATAAAAAAACAGCCCTGCAATGTGTTCCTCTTTCGCTTGTGACTTCTGGTAGACGTTGGCAAAAACGAGGTTTTTTGCGGGTGACTCTTTTTAACCAGCTTATTTTATGGGCAGCGCGCTTTGGTATGGACTTAAATAAAGTTAGAGATGCGTATAGAAAGGGAAGTTTTTTCTAGAAAGTACTGATTAAATAATGAGCACTAGTGTTGAAAAAATAAATGGCTATTCAGAACTTTGAAAATTACGATAATAAAAGCGTTTTGAGGGGAAGGGGGGAGTTTGAGGAGGTAAGGGGAAGCTTTTGGGCTTTGGCAAAAGTTCCCCTTCCCCCCTCAAGAAAAATAATTAATTTATTTATCTTGTAATTTTTGACGCAGTTCAACGTGAACTTTTTCTGCTTCTTCAATGGGGATTTGGCATGTGCCAGCATTCATATGACCGCCGCCACCATAGGAAAGCATGATTTCGCCGATATTGATTTTTGAGGCGCGATTGACAATGGATTTACCCACAGCAAAAACAACGTTTTTCTTTTGTAAGCCCCACATAACGTGCACAGAAATGGTGCACTCAGGAAAAAGAGCGTAGAGCATAAAGCGGTTGGTAGTCCAAATGGGATTGGCCTCGCGGATATCTAATTCTATTACATTGCCGTAAACTGTGGAGCACTCACGCAATTGTTTGGCGGCATCTTCTTTATGAGCTGTGTAGAGTTCTGTACGTTCCACTACATCAGGATCTTCCATGATTTCAGAAATATTAAGCTCAGTGCAAAGACCAATGAGTTTCATCATCAATTCATAGTTGCTGATACGAAAATCACGGAAACGGCCAAGACCAGTGCGTGGGTCCATGATGTAGTTAAGTAAAATCCAGTTCTTAGGATTAAGAATGTCTTCCATGGTAAGTTGAGCTGCGTCAGACTTATCCACAGCCTCCATCATATCATCCCCAATATTCGGGAAGGCGGCCTTGCCACCAAAATAATCATAAACAACTCGGGCGGCCGAAGCGGCTTTGGAGTCAATTATGTGGTTTTGAGCATTACCTTTGGAGCGCAAGGTCTCAGAAAGGTGGTGGTCAAAACAGATATGAACATAGGGGCTATAAGGTAAATTTGTTGTTATATCATTGCTTGTTAGTTCAATACGTCCATCTTGCACGTCCTTTGGATGTACAAAAAGAATGTCACCCACAAGGCCTTTTTCTTTAAGCAAAACAGCACATACTAATCCGTCAAAATCACTACGCGTTACTAGACGATATTTGCCTTTTAAGGGGGTTTCCATAAATGTCTCCATTAAATAATTTTGAGTTAGAGTGCAAAAAGCGCATTAGGTATATGCGCCTTTAAAGGCGAATGATGTATTTTGCATTTTATGCCTGCGTATGTCAAGTTCTGTAAAGGAAATTTAGAAAATTTATAGACTTTTTTTGCAGAAGATTTTTTTCTTGGACTTATAGCTTTATTCAGTTATACTATATATATGAAGAAAACAAATTGTGATAGTAATTATGATGTGATTATCCTTGGAGCTGGTGCTTCTGGCTTGCAGTGTGCACGCACGGCGGCTGAGAGGAATTTGCGCGTGCTGTTGATTGATCATAATGCAAGGGCAGGGCGCAAAATTACCGTCAGCGGTGGAGGTAAGGCAAATTTTACTAATCTTCGTATGGGTAAAGAATTTTTTTTTGGTTCGGATGTGGATTTTGTAGAGCCATGCCTTGATGCTTTTTCTCCCAAAATGTTACAAGATTTTTATGTGCAGCATGGCCTTGCCTATGAAGAGCGAGAGCATGGGCAACTTTTTGGGCTTGAATCTGCTCAAAGATTTGTAGATGCTTTATGTTTAGAATGCGAAAAGCTTAAGTGCCAATTTGTATTTCAATATGCAATAGATGAAGTACGTGTTGAAAATAATTATTATATTGTAGAATGTCATCATAGTGAAACTCAAGAAAAAGCCATCTACAGCGGCACAAGCCTTGTGCTTGCCCTTGGTTCATCTGCTTGGCCGCAAGTGGGCGCAAGCCCTCTTGGACTAAGCCTTGCCAAACAATTTGGGCATAAGATAAAGCCTTTTACACCGGCTTTGACCACATTACTTATGCCAAGCAACTGGGCGCTTAAGCATCTGAGCGGAATTTCCTTGCCCGTCACCATAAATATTCAGGGAATAAGCCTTAGTGAAGCTTTGCTTTTTACGCATACCGGCGTGAGCGGTCCGGCTGTATTGCAAGCGTCTTGTTATTTGCATGCTGAAAATATGCATCAAGGGATTGAAATTGATTTTTTACCGCATATGCAGCTGGAAGAGTTTTTGGATACTCCGGAATGCGGTAAGCTATTTTTGCGCAATTTTGTCAATCGTCATATGCCGGAACGCCTTGCGGATGCTCTTTTGCCTGAGGATATTGCGCGGCGAAAAATTGCCGAGCTTTCACGTAAAGCACGCAAGCAAGCTCATCAATGTGTGCATAATTATCGGCTTATCCCTGAAAAAAAAGGTAGTATGCAAAAGGCAGAAGCTGCTCTTGGAGGCGTTTATACACAAGATGTGAATGCCTATAGTATGGAAAGCCTTTTGCGGGATAAATTGTTTATTGTTGGAGAGTTGCTTGATGTAACGGGCAGTTTAGGCGGCTATAATCTTCACTTTGCTTTTGCCTCAGGATATCTAGCAGGGCTTAATGTCTAGATTATATGTAGAGAATAAATTTTAAAAAGACGTTGACAGCAATTTTCAGCTTTGATAGTTAATATCACATGAAGAAGATACTTACCTCCATATGTCACGTTTCTTTGTGTGGGCTTCTTTTACTGAGCTTCGGTTGTGCAAATAAATCAGCAACGCTTACTGCACACGTTCCTGCCGAAAAACAAGTAGAAGAATCAAATAAAACCCAAGAATCTCCTGTTTTAATTTCAGGCCAAGCCCCTATGCGGACTATGGCTCATGTGAATACCACCCCTTCCTCAATTGCTCCTAAAAAAGCTATGGTAGCTCACAAAAATAACTCCTCTAAAAAAGCCCCGGCAAAAAAAGATGCTCAGCTTACTGCCAAATCAGGTGTAAAACCTGTTGCTACGCAACATAAAACTGTTGCTACAGCTCAAAAAAGCACTAAAGGTGCTGTTATTATTCCCAAAGCAAAAAGTGTGCTTGGTGTACGCTATAGATATGGCGGAGCTTCTGTTGCCAATGGCTTTGATTGCTCCGGTTTTGTACAATGGGTATATAATCATGCCGGTGTAAAACTACCTCGTACCGCAAGAGATCAATCTCGCGCAGGTGTGGCAGTAAAAAGCAAGAATGACATGCAAGTTGGTGATATTGTAGCCTTTCGTCATCCTCGCATAGGATATCATACGGGCATCTATATTGGTGATAATAAATTTATTCACAGCCCACGTCGCAATAAAAGCATTCAAGTTAGTGACCTCTCTGTATCTTACTTCAGAAGAAACTATATCGGCGCACGTCGAGTGGCTGAACTTGGAGATGCAGAAAAAAATGCTGCGGAGAGTTTGCTCACGCAATACTCAAGTAAGCAACGAGATTAATAAAAATTTTATATAAATAATAAGGGCAGAAAGCATATGATGTTTTCTGCCCTTATTATTTTAAATGGCATAAAGTTTCTTTCCGAATGTTTTTGCATAAAATTTGCATAAATTTTATGAATGTAAATAAAGTGTGTCATATTTTTAACATGCAATTTTGCTAAAACTTAATGAGGAAATACTATGTCTTCAATGCTTTCTCTTCCGCCGCCGGCTCCATCAAGGTTTGGGAGGTTTATAAAGATAATTCTTGGCTGTATGCTCTTTATATGTATCTTGGGCTTATGGCTTATGCTCTCGCGTATTGAAAGTAGGCAAAGCAGCCTTTCCTTACAGCTGATACCGCTAACCGCTCCCATAAGCACTGCTTTCACTGAAATTTACGTAGATCTAAACCAAGAGGTGAAGGAAGGGCAACAACTTGCAAAGATAGATGTTGCCGGATATGAGGGAGAGCTTCCGCATGCGGTGGCCTTGGTGCAAGGGGCCATGCCTGCGCAAATAGCTTCGCGCGTAACGCAAGCAGAGGCTATAGAAGCAGAGATGGTTAAAAGGGTGGCTCTAGCACGCCATGAAGAAAATGCTCAGCGCCGTAACGTGGAGCAATTTTCCATAGAGCATGCTAAGATGCTTTTGCATTTGCGCAGTATTTCTCAGGATGAAATACAAAGATATCGTGCTGCTGCTCAAAAAGAACAAGCCATGAAGCATAGATTTCAAAGTGCTAAGGATGCCTTTGAATTTGCCAGCCGTCAGCGGGTAGCCATTGAAATGGAATTGTATAAAATCCGTGATGAAAATGCAAAAAGTCAGAGATATACAAATTCTGATTCGCAAAGAAGGCAAGCTGCTCTTAAGCGAAACAGTATAGCAGATGATATTACAGCTCCAATCAGCGGGCGTGTTATTGGAGCTTTTCCACAGATTGGTGAAGTGGTACCGCGCGATGGGGTTTTGTTTACTCTTTTGCCAGATGGAGGTGCGAACCTCAAGCTCATGTTAAGCTTGAGCACGAAGCATGTGGAAGCTTTAAGGAGTGGTTTAAGTATGTATCTTGTGGCGCAGGATATGCTTTTGCAAGGTGATATTGAAAATATAAGCCCTGTTGATAAAAACAATTTTATTGTGAATTTGTCTTGTGATTCTTTGAGTATGGAACAAATTATGCGTTTATATTCCCTTGAAAAACAAGGGCAGGTATACGGAAAAGTAAATAAGACAGCACAAGCAAATGCAGGCTATGCTGCTGAAAATGCTGTGCCTGTGCGGGCTGTTTTCTGGTCAGAAAATATTTTTACTCAATATATTACCCCACTGGAATTTTTAATAAAACCACTTTTGGCTGCTTGGGAAAATACTTTTGGGATATAATTGACTCTTTAAAAAAGTAATGCGCCATCGATTCAAGTTATTGAAAGATGGCGCATTTAATTTTTTATGCAATATTTTCTATGTATTAACAACTTCACCCAGTGTACGTTCAATGGCGCTAAGACTAAAATTCTTCATGATTTGCAAATTCTTCTTGTATTTCTTGCACATACTTTTCACTTGCAGGCAGGCAGTGTGGCTATTGCAATTAACAGGGCAGAGCACTATATCGGCGCGTTGAAGGAGGTTGTCTAATTTATTTCCACCCTTGCGCAAATGACCGGCATGATATTCAAAGATATGACCTTTGGCTTCAATAACTTCTCTATATAATGGCTCCATACGCTCAATGCCACCTACCACAAGAATTCTCTGTGGGCAGTTGGCACAAGGGCAAGGAGTATTGCATGAGGCGCACTTTGGCCCGGATGCAGAAATGATCGTATCTTTTTTATGATTTAAAATATGCATTGGTTGTTTGCTGGTATTCTTCTTAGCTTTTTTAGCCATTGTGACCTCCTTTTCTTATTGCTTGAATATTATATAATGCAAATGAAAATGATTGTCAATGTTAAAAGAGGGAAAATATATAAATCCCTAGGTAAAATGCTAAAAACCCAATGCCTATTTGGCCTATAATATGTAATGCAAGTTGTGAATATTTCTTGTTTTTTAAGAATAAATCTGCCTCAAATATAAAGGTTGAAAATGTTGTAAATGACCCTAAAAAACCTGTAAGAATGAGGGTTTTTAGGTCTTCAGAAAGGGTAAAAATGTTCATTTTTGCACTTTGTTCAAGCCCCATGATAAGGCCAAAGCCAAAGCAACCAAGAATGTTTACCGTAAAAAGTCCCCAAGGTTGAAGAGACCTTCCGCATATTTTTTCTATACCATTACTTAAAGCATAGCGACAAAAAGCCCCCACGCCGGCCGCCAAGGCAAAGGTTAGGGCAAAAATAAGCGGTTGCTTTAAATCCATACTATCTTAACTTATTCATTGTTTTTAGGCACTTTAGCAATGCGCAGGGCGGGCATGGCGATATTTTGTGTGCGTGCTTTTTGCATAAGAGCTTCAGCCTCGGGGCGAAGCCAGAGCTCACCATCCAAGCTATATTCTTTACAAGCTATATTTTCACCGTAGCTCTCAATATATGCCAAACGCTCTTTGCGTGGAAGAATAGTGCGCTCAAGTATACTGTGGCGAATACCAAGGCTGTGTGTGTGTGTAAAAAAGGCACGCTCTACAAGGTTTTTATGCTCGGGTAAGCACAATACTCGCAAAAGTCCGCTGGGACGATTTTTTTTGCCTGTACCGCAAAGCCACAGTACATCCAAAACTTCAGGCATATCGCTTAAGTTTTGCAGGGCTGCACCAAGTTCCTCACCGGTGAGGTGATCAAGATGGCTTTCAAGCTGGTAAACATATTCATGCTTTTGAGCGTTATCTTCCTCTTGCATAAGCCATAGACGCACGCCGGCCGGTGATTTACGTGAACCATAACCAGTACCCATTTTAAGGATTGTTCCTTTGGGCGGCTTTTCAAAACTATGCGCCAAAACGTGTATAAGCGCTGCGCCGGTGGGGGTGACCATTTCGCTTTGGGCAAGGCTTGGCCAGGTATGTTCAATGGGTTTATTGCGCAGTAAAAAAGCCGTGGCCGGTGCAGGCAGAGGGATAATGCCATGCTCACATTCCACCGTGCCGGTAAACCAGGGCAGGGCAGAGCAGTACATGCGCGAAATGCCAAGCTCATGCAATCCATAAGCTGCGCCTAAAATATCCACCACGGTATCAATGGCGCCAACTTCGTGAAAGTGAACTTCTTCAGGGGGAATGCCATGAGCATGGGCTTCTGCAAGGGTTATGGCTTCTAGGATGGCGAGGGCATCTTCACGTACCTTTTGAGAGACCTTTACGCTTTGAAAAATATTTGCAATATCTTGTGGGTGACGCAAGGGCTGGTTATTTGGCCAGCTTACATCTGCTCTAAAACCGGCGCCGCCTGCCCGATGTTCCTCCCAAGTTTTTAGCGTGCACTCAATGTCGATATCCGCCAAAGCTTGTTGTAAGGGCGTAAAATCAACCCCAAGATGACATAAAGCTCCCAAAAACATATCGCCGCTTATTCCGGCCTGACAATCACAATATATAAACATATTCTTCCTCATTAGAAAAAAATTAAACTTTTTATGATGATGCTTGAACAAATTTCTTAGTCAGTATATAATCATTGCCACATTGGCGCAATGCGTATTGCACCATAAAAATTTTTGAATCAAGAACTTTTCTTGGGAGGCGCTGCCTCCCAAACCCACCGCCAAAGGGGATTATCCCCTTTGGAAACCCAAATGTGCTAAATTTTAAGCAAGCTTAAAATTTAGCGAGTAAGCATTCATAAATTAATAAAAAAATTTCCGAAAAGGGGATGTGTTATGCTCATAAAACATTGGATGACCAAGGAAGTAATTACCGCTACACCAGAAACTTCTGTTGTTAAAGCTAATAAGTTGATGAAAGATCACAATATCAGGCGTTTGCCTGTTGTTGATGATGAGATGCATGTGGTTGGTATTGTGTCTGATAGGGACATTAAAGATGCCACACCTTCACAAGCAACTACCCTAGACATGCGTGAAGTATTGTATTTATTATCAGAATTAAAGCTTAAAAGCATTATGACCGTTGATCCTGTGTGCGTAAGTCCCAACGACTCTGTAGAAAAAATTGCCATGATTATGGAAGAAAAAGGCTATGGTGGTTTTCCCGTAACGGAAAATGACAAAATAGTCGGGGTTATTTCAGATCATGATGTCTTTAAGGTGCTTATAAGCCTTACCGGAGCACGTCAAGATGGCATCTTGTTGGCCTTTGAATTGCCAGATGCTGTGGGTGCTTTGCGTCCTGTGCTTGAAACCATAGCAGAATTTAAAGGAAACATTCTTTCCATCCTTTCTGACAATGAACATTTTGAGGAAAATCGACAGGTTTTCATTCGTATTCGTCCCATGGCTTCTCATGAAGACGAAGTACGTCTCATTGATGTTTTAGAAAAAAAGCACGATCTACTCTTTTGGAGTACAAGTTCAGCTGTGTAACACCTTGGGAACTTAGTTTTTTATGAAAAATGTAAACAAATAAAAAAAAGTTCCCTTAGCCGCTTGCCATTTTTTGTGGATTGTGGCACTTATATTTTTAGACGAAGTGCGAGAAGCACTTGAACCGATTTTGTAGAGGTTTTTTTGCCCACGAAGCAATAAACTTTGTGGGTCTCAAAATGGTATACAAATAAATATTTTATTTGTTGGGATTTAATGATGAAACTGTCCAAGGAGGACAAGAATGGCTGAGATTACTTATAAGGGTAAGAGTTTTGAAGTGGATGAAGACGGCTTTTTGCTTCGTTTTGATGACTGGTGCCCTGAGTGGATGGAGTATGTAAAAGAGTCTGAAGGTATCACTGATATCAATGCTGACCACCAAAAAATTCTTGACTTCTTGCAAGACTACTACAAGAAGAACGGTATCGCTCCTATGGTGCGTATCCTTTCCAAGAACACTGGCTACAAGTTGAAAGAAGTTTACGAACTCTTCCCTTCCGGCCCTGGTAAGGGTGCATGTAAGATGGCAGGACTTCCCAAGCCTACCGGTTGCGTATAGTTTCTAGACTCAACAAGGTTTATAGCGGAGCTTTTCTTTTGGAAAGGTTCCGCTTTTTTTGCGTTACTTTATGTTTTTTTGATTAAATTAGGATTTTTTGTGCATATTGTTCTTTTTGAGCCTGAAATACCACAAAACACAGGCAATATTGTGCGTCTTTGCGCGGTGACGGATGTGTCTTTGCATCTCATAAAACCTCTTGGTTTTTCCATTGATGATAAATATTTAAAACGAGCTGGGCTAGACTATTGGGCTCACGCCAAAGTTCAGGTGTGGGAAGATTTTTCACACTATGTACAAGAAAATAAACATAATGTAAGACTTGTGATGACTTCTTCCAAAGGGGGGGAGCCCTTGCATCGTTTTAATTTTAGTATGCAAGATAGTCTTATTTTTGGTCCTGAAACACGAGGCTTGCCACAAGAAATTTTAGCGCAAAAGGATGTGGGCTTACGCATTCCTATGCGCCCCGGCATGCGTTCTATTAATTTAGCCACAGCGGCAGGTATTGTGCTTTATGGCGCTTTAGGGCAATGTGGTGTTTTGGATGCTTGGATATAGTCCATGCTTATTATATCGCAAGAGTATTAAGTAAAAAGGAGTACTCATATGGAATTTCTTTGTCCTTTAATTGTCTTACTTTTAAGCTTTTTTTTAGAAATGCGCTTTGGTGCTGTGAATGCATTTTGGCATTATCCTGTGTGCTGTGTGCATGGGCTTTTAGATCTTATGGAACGCCTTGGGGGCTGGCTTGTGACCCAAAACAAAGGGCAAGAAGATAATGTTACCGACCAAAAAGTTATTAGCTTTTTTTGCGCAATCCTTGCCTTAGTGGTGATGTACATTGTTTTGACCATTGTCATAAATATTCCGGTAATTGGTTACGCGTTCATGTTCTACTTGACCTTTCTTGGTTTTAATTGTGGCGCACTCTTGCGCTCCCACAAAAAACTTGCCGTAGAGGTTGAAAATGACAACCTTGCAGCAGGTCAATATGCTCTTTCCCGTGCTACAGGATATGAAGTAAGCGATTTAGATAAAGAAGGAATGCGTCAAATTATTGCTTCACGCTTAGCCCAAAATATCCCTAATGATATAGTTGCTCCACTTTTTTGGTTCACACTTGGCTTTATGAATAATATGGAATGCGCTATTTTATCCCTCTGGACTTACAAAGTTATTTCCATCGCTGCAGAAAAATGGAGCGATATTAGCAAACGCTCGCAACATATTGGTTTTGGTGCTGCAAAGTTACACTGTCTGCTTACTTATCTTCCCGCACGCTTTGCCACTTTTGTACTGTGGTTAGTAGACTTTGGCATTCAAACTCACTATAAACTTGGCGGAATGTGGCCCGGTTTTTGTACCATTGCTAAGCAAGCAAAAAGTGTTAGCAATTCCAATGCTGGCTGGACTATGTCCGCTGTTGCATGGCTTTTGAATGCAGGAATTAAAGAAAACGCCAAAACAGAAGCTGAAAGCCCTTGCCTTGGTGCCAAAACTTGTGAGCCTTGGACAGAAAAGAAAATGCAAGGCTTAACCAAGCTTGTATGTGTGACTGCTTATGCTAACTTAGGTGTACTCTTAGTAATTTATTTTGTTACAAGATTGTTTTAAGAAAATGTGGATAAATTTTTTTGGGGAAAACTCTTTTTGAAAAAAAGTTTTCCCCAAACCCCTTTCAAAAAAACTGTTAACGCGAATTTTCCTTAAGGAAAATTCGTTAATTTTTCTTATAAAAATATTCATTTCATAAAATGCAAAAATTTAATTTTTTAATAAAATTGTGACAATTGAAGCATTTTGAGGGGATGGGGGGAGTTTGAGGGGGGAAGGCCGATCCAAAGGGCGCTGAAGGCGTAGCCGCTAGGCGAGCAACGAGCCTTGCGGATATCGAGAGCAACGCGGAAGCTTTTGGGCTTTGGCAAAAGTTCCCCTTCCCCCTTCAAAAAAATCTATATACATATGTCTTCTAAAACAGCTCGCTATCTTATCCCAAAACTTGAACCTATAGCCAATGGCCTGTGTATGCATCGCACAGAGCAGACCATTAAGGGTAGTCTTTTTGTGTGTTCTACGGGTCACGCAAAAAGTGTAGAAGGTGCGCGTGCTTTTGTAGATTCTATCAAAGAAGAATTTGCTGACGCTACACATAATTGTTGGGCTTTTGCGGTGGGGCCTCCCAAGGATACGGCGCGGGTGGGTTTTTCAGATGATGGAGAGCCTCATGGCACAGCCGGACGCCCTATGCTTACAGTTTTACATCATAGCGGTATTGGTGAACTGGTTTGCGTGGTGACGCGATATTTTGGCGGGATAAAGTTAGGTACAGGCGGCCTTGTGCGAGCCTATCAAGGGGCAGTACAAGAAAATTTGAGTAGCCTTAATACGCAAGAGCGTATTGACCCAGCTGAAATTACAGTGGTTTTAGACTATACCTATATTGAGAGTTTCCGTCGACTTTTACCGGAGTTTGAGGCTAAAGTTTTACATGAAGATTTTGCCGCGGATGCTACTTTTACTCTTTATTTACCAAAGGAAAATGTGCATAGTCTTGAAACAAAGCTTATGGATTTAACCGATGGAGCTGTGCTTGTGGATATTGTTAATAGTATAACTAAGTAATTTTAATTGTTTTTTTAATAATTTACAGTATGGTTTTTTCGTTGTATGTAAGGCTACTGTTTTTATAATATCGAGATATATATGCCCCCACTTCATAAAACACCAGAAAATGTAGCTCTTTCTTTTTCCGCCGGAAGTATTTGGCGTCTTACGTGGCCACAAATCATGGTCATGTTTTTCTTTTTTGGTATGGGATTGTGTGATGTGTGGACGGCCGGTCAAATCAGCAATGATGTGCAGGCTGCTTTTGGTACTGTGGCGCAAGGCAATATGTTTTTGCAGGTAATAGCCATGGCCACAGGGACGGGAGCTACCGCCGCCATAAGTCAAGCCATCGGCGCCAAACGTATGGGTAGAGCAGTGCGCTATGTGGCCTTAGTTATTGTGGCAACATTACTTTTTGGCCTGCTCCTTGCTATCTTGGCTTATTTAGGTAAGGATTTAATTTTTGCCTTTTTGCAAACCCCAGACAATATTTTACCGGTGACGCTTTCATATTGGGTCATCACATTAATAACCTTACCATTTGGCTACCTTTTTTCTACTACAACCACACTTTTTCGGGCTACGCGTCAAGTTATTCCGCCGGTATTTGTCGCTCTTTTTATGGCTAGTGCTAATCTTGTGGGTAATCTTGGTTTTGGGCTTGGATATTTTGGTTTTCCTAATTTTGGCTATCATGGCATTGCTTGGACAACCTTCGTTTGTGTTGCCCTTGGTGCACTGGCCAATATCTCTCTTTTAATTCATAGAAATTATTTTGATTATACTAAAATTCCCCCTTGGCGCTGGGTGCGTGCGGCTTTGCCTTATCTGTATAAGGTGGCAGTGCCTTCTGCCATTTCTCAACTACTATGGCAAACCGGATATTTGGTGCTCTTTGCGGTGACAGCTTCATTGCCTTTTGATAAGGTACACGCCCTTGCCGGATTAACTTCCGGTATGCGCCTTGAAGCCTTACTTTTTTTACCGGGGATGGCCTTTAGTATGACGGCTTCGGTGCTTGTGGGTAATAGTCTTGGTGCTGGAGATGAAAAACAAGCGCAAAAATTGGCTCGTACCATGTGTTTTTTAGGTTCACTTTGTATGAGTTTGGTGGCGCTGGCTCTATGGCCATTTATTCCGCAATTGGCAGCTTTTTTGACAAGCGATCCTACAACTTTGCAAGTAACTGAAAATTATTTATATATTAACTTTTTATCAACGCCCTTTACTCTTTCCAGTATGATTTTGGCAGGTGTTATGACCGGAGCCGGGGCAACTCGCTATAGTTTAGTGGTATTTAGCTCTTCCTTTTGGCTAGTGCGCTTACCTGTGGCCTATGTGCTTGGGCATTTTGTGTGGCAAAGTGCCTCAGGGGTCTTTGTGGGCATGCTTGCCTCCCAAGTTGTGCAAACTGTGCTCATGATTTGGGTACTTGAGCGTTTTCCTTGGAAGAAATTTGCCATGAGCAATAAAAAGAAAGTGGAAAAAATATGAACTTTGTCCCTCTTACACTTGAGCATAAACACGCGTATGCAAAACTTTGGGAGGCTTGCCCTGAGCCGTCCATGGACTATACTTTTGTTAATCTTTGGGGCTGGCAAGAGTTTTATGACTTAAGTTGCTGTATACAAGATGATTTATGCTGGCTTAAGTCTGGCATAGAGCAAAATTTACATGCGGACTTTCCGGTCTACAGAGCACCGGTGGGGAACTGGCATACTATTGACTGGCAAACAGAAAACATGCTAAAAAACGGCGCAGTTCTTACTCGTGTGCCGGAAAGTTTGGTTCTTCTTTTAGAACAAGCTCTGCCCGGACGAGTACAACGCGAAGAAAGCCGCGGTCAGTGGGAATATCTTTATGATAAAGAAGATTTGGCCTTACTTTCAGGAAATAAGTATCACAAAAAACGTAATCATGTGAATTCTTTTAAAAAGCATTATGGAGACGTGGACTATCGGCAAGTTGAGGCCGATAATTGCAGTATTCTTGAAGACATACTTGCTCTACAAGATGAATGGTGTCAGTGGCACGAATGTGCCGGCTCTGAAACATTGCAAGCAGAAAATGCCGCCATTAATCAGGTGCTGTCACATTGGGGGGAATTTCCTTGCCTTGTGGGCGGCGCCATTTATGTGGAAAATGCATTGGCCGCCTTTAGTGTTGGTGAAAAGCTCGGTCATGGTGTGCTTGGGGTGCATTTTGAAAAAGGACGCAGTGGCATACGCGGTGTTTACCAAACCATGAATACTTATTTTGTACAAAAAGCCGGTGCTGACTGTACATTAATTAATAGAGAGCAAGATTTAGATGAAGAAGGTTTGCGCAAGGCAAAATTAAGCTATTTGCCAAAAGATTTTTTGCGTAAGTATATATTGACCATTAAACCTGTATAGGAGTATTTAACAATTATGAATACCACGAAAAATTGTTCTTATTGGCTTTGTTTGGGCATGTGCCTCATGCTTTTGACAGCTTGTGGGGGTAAGGGAAAATTTAAGCCCGGCGCAACTCCCATTCCTAAATACGGCACAGGGCCTGACAGCCCCATAGCTGACGTGCAAAATTTACCACAAGATTTAACTGTCTATGCCCGCAATGCTCCAGCCGGTCCTTTACTTTCAAGTTCTGTGCAGGCTGCAGAAGTTGCTAAATTCAAAGACTTTTTCTATAGACCCTGGTTGCAAACCAAGGCCGGCTATTCTAAGAGCACCTACACCAGACTCTTTGGTAGTGCACGTGGTTATAATGGCGTGAATCGTTGGTCAAGTGGTGAATGGAATGCATTGAAAAATAATGCAAATATAGCAAGCTATCCCAATGTGCAAAGACCGGCCATTATTTTACGCGAAACACCTTTGCGTGAAATGCCCACCATGCGTCCTCGCTATAGCAGACCTACGCCTAATCCAGGTCAATCACCCTTTGATTACTTCCAATATGCCACCTTACCCACCGGCTTACCTGTTTATGTAAGCCAAGTGTCCAGAGATAATCAATGGTACTTCATTGAAAATACCATTGCCG
>CAYJHU010000021.1:0-1795 GCA_964369655.1 uncultured Desulfovibrionaceae bacterium
ATTCCTGATCTTTCTGATATTTTTGCGCGCTATGAGGCACTTGTGGCTGAAGCAGACGCGCTTTTTGCACATATTCAAACAAATTTTAGTGACTGCGTTACTTGTGAGCAGGGCTGTAGTGACTGTTGTAGTGCTGTTTTTGATCTCTCCTTGGTGGAGGCTATGTATTTGAATACTACTTTTGTTCAAAACATACCCTATGGCAAGGAACGCTCTGATACTCTTATGCGTGCTGCAGATCTTGATCGTATTGCTACCCGCATTAAACGTGATTTTTATAAAGCCACCAAGGAAGGGAAAGACCCTACCGAAATAATGCAAGAAGCTGCGCGCTTGCGTATGCCATGTCCTTTGCTTAATGCAGAAAATGCTTGCATGCTCTATGCGCATAGACCCATCACTTGTCGTTTATACGGCGTCCCGTTAAACATTAATGGACAAGGGCATGTTTGCGGAAAAAATGCTTTTTCCAAAGGCGGAAAATATCCTACTGTGCATTTGGGGGCTATTCAAAAGCGTCTTGATGATCTTTCACAAGAAATTGCTTTTACCGTAAAAAGTCGCTATCGTGAATTAAGCCAAGTATTTGTTCCTGTCTCCATGGCTTTACTCACCAAATATGATGAGCAATATCTTGGAATAGGACCAGCAAAAAAGGAGGCGTAAATGCTTGAAATGATACCAGCCTCTGTCTTTCGTGACGGTACACGTCAAGAGCTTAATGAGGAGCAAGAGCTGCTCAAAAAAGAAATTTATGATAAGATGAATCCAAGGCGGCGTAAATTTGTGGATCGCATTGGCTATGAAAATTGGGATCCCTTTCAAAAACCCAACGATCCTTTGGATATTCGTCTTGATGCTACCAAGAGAACTACACAGCAGCTTGTGCGTGAATTTTTACAGCTTGCAGCAAAAAAAGGGCACTATAGTAATGACTATGGGCGTGGTGCTTTGGAATGCGCTCTTGGTGTTGTAAATAAAGATGAAAAATATTTAGGCATTTTTGATTTTTGCTTGTGGTATCATGATTTACTCAAAAAAGAAGGATATATTAAATGAAAAAAAGCTATGACGATATTGACGAATACATTGCAGACCTCAAAAGAGAAATTGAGGACAATGAGCAATGTGCGAATCATCACTACAATCTTGGCCTCGCCCTGCTGAGCAAAAGAGATTTTATGGGTGCAGAGGATTCTTTTTTAGCTGCTGTGCGTAATTCACCACGCTTGGCTGAAGCTTTTGTGCAACTTGGAGGCATTTGTCTTGAGCGTGGAGACCTTGATGGGTGTTTGCGCTATAACGAAGAAGCGGCCAATTGCCGAGCTAAATTTCCTGTACCTTGGGGCAATATTGGCTTTGTTCATTTGCAAAGGGGCGAGCCAGGAAAGGCGATTCGCGCTTTAAACAAAGCAATTAAATGGGAACCAAACTTTGTGCAAGCTCACAATGCTTTAGCTACTGCTCACTTTATGGAAGGCGATTATGATGCTAGTGAAGCTGCTTGTAATGAAGTTTTGCGCCGTGAGCCGAACTTTGCACCGGCTTGGAATAATCTTTCGCTCGCTCTTTTTGAAAAGGGTGAGTTTGCACGTGCGGTGGAAGCTGCTGATAAGGCTCTTTCCATGGGCTTTGAGGTGCATCAAGATTTCTTAAATGAATTGGCAGCACATAGATAGTCAAGTTTGTATAAATCCATAAGAGCTCTGCGCAATGATTTGTGCAGAGCTCTTTTTTACTGTTTTGCAGGGGAGGGGAAAACTTTTGCTAGCGCCAAAAAGTGTTCCCCTCCCCT
>CAYJHU010000021.1:1895-9899 GCA_964369655.1 uncultured Desulfovibrionaceae bacterium
TCCCCTTTCCCCCCTCAACTAAAGCGTTTTATTTTAACTCATAAGTAATATCGTCTCTAAGCATTTGCTTGAATGCTTCGCCATCTACCGGACGAGAAAAGTAATAACCTTGAGCGATATTACACTTTAATTCTCTAAGCCATAAAACTTGTTCTAAAGTTTCAACACCTTCAGAGACAATTTTCATGTTAAGCTCTCTTGCTAAATCGATAATTTTTTCCACAATAACTTTTCCGCGTTCGGAATCTTGGTTAAAGTCAAGGAATGATTTATCAAGCTTGAGTACGTCAACATTGCTCACACCAAGTCTATTTAAGGAAGATTCACCTGTGCCAAAATCATCCATGGCAATGGAAAAACCATATTGCTTAAGATCATAAAGACTTAAAACAACTGAATCATCAAAAGTATTTAAGGCGCTTTCTGTGAGTTCAATTTCAAGTTGCGAAGGTGGAATTTGATATCTTTTGGTTATCGCTATGAGTTTTTCCACAATATTTGCTTCGCACATTGTTACAGCAGATAGGTTTACGGCAATTTTAGGAATGCGATAATTCATAAAGTTATTACGAATAAATTCACATACTTTTCTAAAGACGTAGAGGTCGAGCTCACTGATGAAACCGTCTGTTTCCATGGTGGCAATAAATTTGTCCGGATAGATTGGTTCACCGTCAGTGGGAATCCAGCGCACCAGTGCTTCAGCTCCAATGATTTTTAAGGTTTCAAAACAAACCTTTGGCTGGAAAACAATCTTAAATTCTTCGTCACGTAATGCGCTTTCCATTCTATAAACAATATTTAATGTTTCATAGTAGTTATGGCGCATTTTTTCATTAAAGGTGATGTAGGTAAATTTGTGATAGGCTTTGCCTCTTTTGCGTGCAATATCTGCAAAATCAAGCATATCATTGATTTCTTCATCGGTTTTAACGATGGGATAAATGCCAATGGACATGGTTAAAGAAAAGTTCTTACCTACAATCTTTTTGATAGCACTTTCAAGAAGAACACTGACCACATATTTAATGTCGCGTCCTTCACTTTTTTCTTTAAATATTACAAATTGCTCTGAATGCTTTCTAGAAATTATTGCATTGGTATCTGCATATGCATTTATTAAGCAATCGCCCATTTCACGGATGACTTGTGTTCCTGCTTCCATGCCGTAGTGTTTGTTAACCATACGGAAATAATCAATATCGAGAACAATGAGTTCGTATTTGTCTGATTTTGCCGTTTCCAATACTGTTTGAACTTTCATTCTAAAGTAGCGCATGGAAATAAGGGAAGTGAGCTCATCAGAGTAGAGCATTTTTAGGAACTCATTTTTCTTATTAATTTGTGCTCGCATGATATAAGCAGTTAAAATCAATAATAGTGTACATATAACAGCAAGTATATATATCCAATATTCAATTATAAATTCTTTTATTGTAAACACAGGTGCAAAGTCAGCAGTATGCTTAAAGTTAATTTCATATAAGCTGTCATAACTAATATTTTTAAGCATAGTATTAAAAATAGGCACGAGTGTTTGAGCATGCTTATTTGCAATATAAAATTGTATGGGGAGTGCAATGCCTAATGGGTAAAGATGTGATTTATTCTTGTTTACAACGTGAGCAAAAGTCGCATCGGTGCTAGTAAAAATGGCGGCATTGACATCGCCAGACTTAAATGCATCGAGTAAAAATTCAAAATTATCATAGTATTTAATCTGTGCGCTTGGGATAGTTCGATAAAGCTCACTATAGTCAAAGGCTATGTTTGGCAACATTCCAATCTTGTTGTTTTCTTTAAGTATTTCTCGAATGCTTTTATTTTCAGCAAAAGCAATGAGCATAATCATCTGTACATGGTTGAAAGGATTTGTTGCTCTGTAGTTTTCTCTGACATTTGTACTATTTCCCTTCAAAGAAATAATCATGTCAAATATGTCGTGATTTACGCTACACGTTCCATTTTTTATTTCATAAGGAACATATTTAACATTAAATTTATATTTAGCGGCAAGGGTGTTGAGCACTTCAATACTGATACCTTTGGGCGTTCCTTGTTCATCTAAATATTGATAGGGTGGGTTATTTTTGATGAACCCCACAGTAAAGGTTTTGCCCTCAAGCACTTCAGCTTCACTGCGAGTGAGGGTTCGATTATTAAATTTTTCATCAATTTTTTTGAATTTTTCTTGGATTTTACTGACTACAGAGTCTGTGTTTTTGAGTAAAGAAGCAAAAGCATTATCTAAGGGAGCAAGGAAGTGTTCATTGCCTTTTTTGACAACTAAATGCAGAGGGGCTTTGCCAAGATTGAGGACAATTTCAAAGTCATTGATGTTTTCGATGCTTGAAAAAATAAGATAAAAATCAGCCTCAATATCAGTATAATTATCTAAATTACCATAGACATATTCAACACTGATGTTGTTTTTGGTAAGATAGGCTTGAAAAAGCGGATTGGCATTATTACCGTGAAAGGTAGCGACCTTTTTGCGATTAATAGACTTTGGATCATCATAATAAACACTTTTGTTATGCTTTGCGGCAAGTCCAAATTGTGCATAGCCAAAAATGCTTTTTGAAAAGGTTACTTTATCTTCCAAATTCGGAAGCGGAACGGTAAGGCCAACCATGTCGACCACATTATTGGTCAAGGCTTCCACAAAAGACATATTAAGGTCAATAAGGTTTACCTTGATATTGGCCTTTTGCGCAAGCTCTATAAGTGAATCTTGTCCAAGACCTTCTTTGTCATTTTTCTTTGACTCACCAAATATATTAAAACTAGAATAATATCCAAGATTTATGGATTTTTCTGCGGCAAGAGACGACTGTGGTAGTTGTATGAAAAAGGCGATTAGTGCTACATAAACTATCTTAATAAAAAAAACTTTGTTTTTATAAATGCTTTTCACTGGAAATTCTCAACAGGTAAAATGATACTAATAAAAATACTATACTAATCTATTTTATTGATGGCAAGTTATTTATGAGACTTTGATTATTTCATTTGACAATCTGAGTATGCGCGCATATCTTGCGGACATATTATGACTTTTACATTCTTTTTATCGGTATATTATGTCTATTCTTAAAGAAATTCTACAGTCAAAACGTAGCTGTCAACTTGGACGTAGTGGTTTAGCCAGTCGCTGTCGTTTGGCACTAGAGTGCCTTGCCGAAGATAAAAGCGCCGTATTGCTTGTACGTACCCGTGAGGAACTTACGGCTGCGCGCGGTTTTTTGACCTTATTTTCAGCTGAATTGTCCCATGCTGCCACACCTGTAGATGCCGTACGCTGGCAAAGTTCATTACTTTTTTTACCTCCCGGAGTTACGGCGCATAGCACTGCCATGGGGCTTCAATCTTCTTGGGCTGAGCGTATGGCTGTTTTATATGCTTTACGTAGTAAGCGTCCCAGCTGTCTTGTGCTGACCCCAGATAATTTACTCATAAAATATATGCCTTTAAACTTTTTTGAAGGGCGTGAACTCCAATTAAATAGCGGTGCGGACATGTCTCCAGATTTACTTATGGAACAAGCCATAGACTGGGGCTATGAACGAGTGCAAATGGTTTCTCGCGCGGGCGATATAGCAAGACGCGGCGATATACTTGATGTATTTCCTCCTGGCTACGAAAAACCGGTACGCATTGAATTTTTTGGAGATCTTATAGAAGAGATGCGTCTTTTTGATGCCAATTCTCAGCGCTCACTGCAAAATATTGTTGAGGTGACTTTGCTTCCCCCCTTGCCCATTGCGGCTAGCGAGGGTGAAAAAAATAAAGCACGTGAACGCTTTGAAAGACTTGTACAAAAAAATCTCCTTGATGAAAACTTTGCCCATGATTTTAAGAAAAATCTTGCCATTGGGGGCAATTCTTTGTTGCCTGGAACTTTTTATGATGCGCCAAGTGTGCTTGAAGAGTGGCTTAGCAAAGATTGCGTATGGCTACTCCCAGGCAAAGCCGACACGCATGAAGAGTTAGAAAGTGCGTCACGAATATTGGCAGAGCGCATAGAAAGTGAAGAAAGCGCCGTACCTCAGCCGGCACGCATGGTGTTGCGCGATGTGAATACACTTTTTGCCATTTTTGAGGCAGAAAAGAGCTGTATTGTTTATCAAGAACCACTAGTTATGGGAGCAAGTCATGATGACGGGCATGTGGATTTGCAAGAAAGGCAACTCCATTCCTTTGCCGAACTTTTTCCTCAGGCTGGAAGTAGTGACAGACCATGGCAGCAGTTGGTGGAGGGGTTGCGAGCTTGGCAAGGAGAAAAACGCCAAATTCTTCTTTCCTTTGCCACCGAGCGCAGTAGAAGCAAGTTTTTAGCCCTAGCCGAGCAAGACGGTTTTATGCCACACTTACGCTATGCACCTCATGTACAAGGCCTATTTGCATTAATTTCACCTTGGCGGGGTGGGGTGGATATGTTGTGGGATAATGTGCGCATTCTTGGCGAAGACATTATCTATCCTAAGGCAGAAAAACGTGCTCGCGTGGCAGCCGGAGCCTTTCGTGGCCTTGATCGCTTTGATGAACTTGTTGCCGGAGATTTGTTGGTTCATAGGGATTATGGCATTGCGCGCTTTGCCGGCTTACATCATATGCAGATGGGAGCAACAAGCAACGATTACTTACTCTTAGAATACTCCGGCGCCGATAAATTATATGTCCCTGCCGATCGCCTTGCGCTCATCCAACGCTTTAAAGGTGGTGATGGCGCTGCGCCTGTACTTGATAAACTTGGCGGAAGCCAGTGGCACAATAGCAAAGAAAAAGCTCGCAAAGCCATTGAAAAAATTGCCGCTGACTTGGTGGAGATGTATGCTTTTCGCAAAGTGACCAAGGGCTTTAGCTATGGCCCACCCGATGAGCTTTTTAAAGAATTTGAAGCAACTTTTGGCTTTGAAGAAACTCCCGATCAGGCCAAAGCCATTCAAGATGTGCTGGACGATATGGAAAAAAGCCAACCTATGGACAGGCTGGTTTGCGGTGATGTGGGCTTTGGCAAAACAGAGGTAGCTTTGCGTGCATCTTTTAGAGCCGCGGCAGAAGGGCGACAAGTGGCTTTGCTTTGTCCTACCACCGTCCTTGCAGAACAACATTATCAAACCTTTCGTCAGCGCCTTGCGGGCTTTCCTATTAATGTGGGTTTACTCAGTCGCTTTGTGTCAAAACAAAAACAAAAAGAAGTGCTTAAGGCCGCAGAGCAAGGACAAATTGATATTGTTGTGGGCACGCACAGGCTCCTTTCAAAGGATGTATCCTTGCCCAATTTAGGCTTGCTTATTCTTGATGAAGAACAACGCTTTGGGGTGCGCCATAAGGAAAAACTTAAAGCGCTTAAGAAAAATGTGGATGCGCTTACTCTTACGGCAACGCCCATTCCACGTACATTGCAACTTTCCATGTCCGGCATTCGGGAGCTTTCCATCATTGAAACTGCCCCGCCAGAGCGAAAGCCCGTCTCCACCGCCATTTTACAGCGTGATGCCAAGGTTCTTAAAGATGTACTTGAACGTGAGATACAAAGAGAAGGGCAAGTATTTTGGGTGTATAACAGAGTACAAGGGCTTGAGCGTGTGGCTGAATATGTCCACAATTTGGTGCCTTCTGCACGCGTAGGTATGGCTCACGGGCAAATGCACGAAAAAGAACTTGAAGAAACCATGCATAAATTTTGGCATGGTGAGCTGGATGTACTAGTATGCACTTCTATTGTTGAGTCGGGTTTGGACTTTCCTCGTGCCAATACGCTTATTGTGGATCAAGCCCACATGTTTGGCCTTGGTCAGCTTTATCAATTGCGTGGTAGGGTGGGACGCTCTGACCGCCAGGCTTATGCCCTTTTTGTGGTGCCGGAAGAGCATCGCCTCTCGGACACTTCGCGTGAACGCCTGCGTATTATACTTGAATTAGACTATTTAGGGGCCGGCTTTCAAGTGGCCATGGAAGATTTACGCCTGCGCGGAGCCGGTAATATTTTAGGTGAGGTGCAGTCAGGGCATATGACACGTTTGGGGCTTGAGCTCTTCCTTGAAATGCTGGAAGAATCGGTAAGTCGTCTTAAAGGAAGCCCCAGTGCCATAGCCGTTGAAACAGAACTGCATATTGGTGTGCCGGCGCATATTCCTGAAAGTTATGTACAAGACAGCAAAGAACGCCTTAAATACTATAAATCATTAAGTTCAGCCACGGACGGCGCCAAGCGTGAAGATATTGCACTGGGCATGCGTGATAGGTTTGGCTCTTTTCCAACTGAGTTTGAAAATTTTCTTGCCATTTTAACCTTTAAGCAAGCCTTAGGTAAGTTGCTTGCAGAAAAGGCTGATATTTTTGAGCGTAAAGTCATCATACATTTTGGAAAAAATCCCAAAAGTCTTGATGGTGAAAAACTTGTAAAAATACTTACAGCTAAAAAAAATGGTGATACCAAAAAGCCGACCTTGCGTCTTATTCCGCCCACAACTTTAGATATTGCTTTTGGGCTTGGTGAAACTTCCTTTGTAAAAAACCTTCAAGAAGTTGAGAATTTACTTGCTTCAATTACTATAAGTGATGGCTAAACATTCTTCTAAAAACTCTGATTACCGAGGACGGCTTGCTCCAAGTCCCACAGGTTTATTGCATTTGGGGAATGCATGGTCATTCTTATGGGCATGGGTGCTTGCAAAAAGTGCTGATGGAACAATTTTTTTGCGTATGGAAGATATCGATCCGGATCGCTCTCGCTCTGCTTTTGCAAATGCTATTATGCAAGACTTACAATGGCTTGGCCTTGCATGGGATGGTGAGGTTGAGTATCAAAGTTCGCGCTCCTCATATTATAATACTGCCTTAGAATCTCTGACAAAAAATAATTATATTTATCCTTGCTATTGCACGCGCAAAGAATTGCGAGCCCTTGCAGGGGCGCCGCATGTGGAAGATATGGGAGCGCCATACTCAGGACGTTGCGCTCATTTAAGCATTGCTGAGCAAGCTGAAAAAGAAGCCAGTGGGCGCCGCCCCGCCATGCGTCTACGCACACAAGAGGTGCATAATATAGACTTTGATGATGCTGTTTATGGAAAACAAAGTTTTACATTACAAGATATTGGTGGGGATTTTGCCTTACGTCGTTCTGATGGGGTCATTGCCTACCAACTTGCAGTGGTGGTGGACGATGCTGAACAAAGCGTAAACCATATTTTACGTGGTAATGACATTCTTGTTTCTACGCCGCGCCAAATTTTTTTACAAAAATTATTAAATCTTAATAGCATACATTATACCCATGTTCCCTTGCTTTTAGATGAAGATGGGCAGCGCCTAGCCAAGAGACATTCAGCTTTAAGCCTGCAATCCTTGCGCGAAAAAGGAGTACAAGCTGAGCGAATTTTAGGCTTGTGTGCATATTTAGCTGGATATACAGATAGCTTAAAGCCTATTCAGCTGCATGAACTTTTGCACGAGTTTTCACTCACTCGTTGCACTCGCATTTTACAAGCCCAAGATATTGTTATCAACAGTAATGAGATGGCTTTTTTAATGAGCTGTTAACGTCTTGTCAGAAATAATTTTCTACGCTAGACTAAATGTCCTGTTTCACCATTTTACTTTTTGAGGATTGTTTTTATGTCAGATTCTATTCTAAGCCAAGAAATGCTTGATACTTTATTACCAGCAAGCCGTAGCGATGAATTTTTTGAAGCTTTGTATGGAGATGCCGATGAAGGCGCCTATGATATTAAACTTGTTTTTCGTAATAAAGATGAAAACACCGTTAATCTTGCCTTTGAATTACACCAACGCCCCGAAAAATGCCTTGTTTGCAGTGTAACTTATGGCTTGCCACAAGTATTTAAAAGACATCCGCTTATTAATACAGCAAACATAGCCAAAGAGGTTGCTAAAGCTCTTGGCTGGGACGCTGACGCATGCTCATGGGACTTAGGTCCTACAAAAGAAAACAGTGCTCAATTGCATTGCATTGATTTGATAATTAAAAAATAA
>CAYJHU010000021.1:9999-15219 GCA_964369655.1 uncultured Desulfovibrionaceae bacterium
AAAAGTTTTTGAAGGGGTTTTAGGGGAAACTTTTTTCAAAAAGTTTCCCCTAAAAAAAATAAATATACTACACAATAGAGTTTACACCAGCATAAGAACTAAGAGTTCCACCAGTGAAAGAGCCGACATTAGTTGTGCCGGTACTTGCCCACCACTTAGACATATTTTCCATTTCAATGAGATTGCGCATGGCTGAACTGTCAATTTGCATGGATTTGCGCGCACCATCAAGGCCGGCAAGGGCGTCTATTTGCAAATAATCCTTAACGAGATCTTCGCTTTTATTTAATAAAATTTGAACCTTGGCGGCATCGGGGTGACTGCTGTTAACGATGATTTGACCATCTTCTACCGTGAGGCGAAAATCAATATCAGGATCAATGCCAAGGTTTTTGAAATTGGTTTTTAGGTCATTGCCTACGTTTTGCTCTACAAGAAAATCGTGCAGGGCTTGTTCTTCATCAGCATCAGTATTTTCTTCGGTATATTCAACGCTTACTTTCCCTTCAGCATCAATATTTATGCGTATATTGGCCTCATCGGCGGTAATGTTTGCAGCTTCAAGCTGAGCTTTAAGGTCAGCGCTCAGTGTGGGATTATCATTTAAATATTGCGTGATAGCTTCGCTATGTTCGTGTTCTTCATCGCTTAAACTAAGCGCGCCTTCATTAAATGTAAGGCTAAATGGTTCAATTTCTTCTTCGTCAGTTGTAAGTTCATCTACGATGTTCGTGCCAAGCGTACTTTCTTCAAGTTCAGCAGTAGTGGTTTTTGGCACTGAAATAACAGAAGAGATTGCACCGGTGGCTCCTACGGAAAATTGTACTTCGCCTTCAAAACCGGCTGCATCTAATTCTTCACGTAAATTAGTCGCCATTTCAGGATAGATGTCAAAATAAGCTTGAATTTTTGCTTTATCTGCATGCGTTGAGTTAACTGTGACCTCGCCGTCTGCATCAAGATTTACGGTAAAGTGCGCATGTTCATCAATATTTGTGCTTTGAATACTGGCATTGAGGCTTTCGCTAAATTGCTCTTCAAGTTGTGTTTTATATTTTTCAATTTGACTAAAAGTAACACGTTCACTGCTACTTACCCCCATAGCTTCCATGGCATAGGTGGCAAGTTCTATCATGGAAGAAACGGTGCTTGTCCCTCCATAGCTATAGGCAGTGGTAGCAGAAGATGAATTACTGCTTGAACCTTGTAATTGCTGGTTATTCCATTGATATGTGTACAGCGATGCGTTGCTTGAACCTATGCTTGAAATTGACATATTTCCCCCTAAGCATTGGGATAAAAGTTCCGTAAAATTTTATAATATAAAAATATGCAAATTTTACGCCAAAAAATATCCACAAAAATTTTCCATTGATAGAAAAGAAATAGACAGTGTCGTAAAAAAGGAGTAAATGGTAATTATGGAAGATAATATCTCGCTATGTGAAACTGTAGCCTTTGACGATCCAGTCCTTGCCAATGCTCTTTTTGGACCGCATAATGCTCATTTGGAAATGCTGGCCGGAGTGAGTGGAGCGCATATTTTTTCGCGCGGGGCAAGTGTTACGGTAAAAACGGCAGACCAGCATGTACTTCAAAGATTATGCAATCTTTTTGTGCAACTCTATGCGCATGTGCAAGAAGGTAAAGAGCTCAGCTCTCAAGATATTACTTCTGCGTACTCCATGCTTGAAAAACAGCCCAAACTTTCTTTAAGTCGTGTTTATAAAGATACGATTTTTGTCAATGCGCCACGAAAAACCATTGTGGCAAAAAATCTTGCTCAAAAAGGCTATTACGAAAAATTAATTTCTAAGGAAGTGGTCTTTGCGCTGGGACCTGCGGGCACTGGTAAAACCTATCTTGCCGTAGCCATGGCTCTTTCGATGCTTTTTCAGCATAGGGTGAAAAAAATTGTGCTCACGCGCCCGGCAGTTGAAGCCGGTGAGCGTTTGGGCTTTTTACCGGGGGATTTGGCAGAAAAGGTAAATCCTTACTTGCGTCCCTTATATGATGCTTTGTATGATATGCTACCGCAACCCAAGGTACTTTCCATGATAGAAACCAATGTCATTGAAGTAGCCCCCTTGGCCTTTATGCGCGGACGTACGCTGAGCGATGCTTTTATTATTCTTGATGAAGCACAAAATACGACGCCGGAACAAATGAAAATGTTTTTGACACGCCTTGGCTTTGGTTCAAGGGCAGTAATCACCGGCGATGTAACACAAATTGACTTGCCCCCACAATGGGGAGATAATGGAAAAGAGACGCGGTCTGGGCTTGTTCAGGCTGTTCAAATATTAAAAGACATAAAAGGTATTGGTTTTCATTCCTTTTGTGCCAAAGATGTGGTGCGACATAGCCTTGTCAGTGCCATAGTGGCGGCTTATGATAATTACCGATAAAAAAAATAGTGAAAGCTCCTTAAGGTTTATTTTTAAGATGGTGTGTGAACAGCACCATTGTACCTTGGGCCTTGTGATATTGCTGAGCTCTTTACTTTTATTATCTCTTTTTGCAGGCATAAATTTTAATACTACAACTCAAATGTATGCATCCGGCATGATTGCTGAAAATGATGTTGTAGCGTCTCGTGATTTAGAAATAGAAGATGTGCGCGCAACAAATGCCAGAAAGGAACTTTTGCGCCTTGCGCAGCCTGTAGTATTTGACTTAAGACTTACCGCCTTTGAAGATTTTAACACCAAAATACTTGATATTCTTAATGAAGTTAATGGGCTAAACTCTAGTGAAGACTATGACGGCATTGAAGAACTTGAAGACGCTACGACATCTGAAATTGCAAGTGGTGTGCTTGAACAATTGGCACGCGCTCCAGTGCAAGAATATATTTTAGTTAGACTTTTGCCCGATATTCGAGAATTACTTAATGAAGGCCTCGTAAGTGACATGCGTGCTGCGCGTGTTGGGGGGAATGGGGTTATTATCCGTGTTGTTGAAACAGAAACGGAAACCTTGCGCCCTCATATGAAAGTTTTGCCGGATCTTCAATCTACCTTAGTAAAATTAAGTAATGATATTCGCATGGAAGCAGAACTTGATGAACAAGCAAAACGTAGCTTAATTTTACTAGTTTCTGCCTTTATGCCGTCATCATTATCGGTAAACTCCATTGAAACCAATCAAAGAGCTGAAGCTGTAGTTAATGCTGAGCTTGATCCTGTTTATTACACTATACGTCGCGGGGAAATTATTGTTCGCAAAGGCGATAAAGTTACAGAAGATCAACAAATTAAACTACAAGCCATATACTCTTTAGCTGGTTCTTGGATTCAAATTCGCTTTTCCTTGGGGCTTTTTATCTTAAGTGCCATTATTTCGTGTGGGCTTTTTATGGCGCCCAGTGGCAAAGCAGGTTCTCCCCTTAAGGTTAAAGATTATTGCTTCATGTCATTACTCATTGTTGGCTGCGCCTTGCTTGCTAAACTAGTGTATTTGTTGGGTATTGAACGTGGAGAGGTGGATAATATTACTCTCCTTGCCTATGGTTTTCCTGTGGCGGGATTTGTAGGCATTGTAGCCATGGTTTTTGCGGCGCGTCGTTATTGCACCATAAGTCTGCTTTTAGCGCTATTTACTACCATTATGTTTAAAGGAACCATTGAGCTCTTTTTCTACTATTTTCTTGGTGGGATGCTGGCAACCTTACTTGTAACCAGAGCGCAAACACGCCAAGACGTGGTGTGGAGTATTGTGCCCTTAACATGTATACAAATTTGCTTTTGGATTGGCACCACATTATTAGTGCTAAATCCCGTGTCACAGTATCCAGCTCAGATTGTGAGTGTGGCAGTGAACAGCGTTGTTTCTATACTTATGCTCTTTGCCTTTAGCCCCGTGCTTGAACTGATTTTTTCCTACACAACGCGCTTTAAGCTTATGGAATTTATGAGCCTTGAGCATCCACTTATGCAAAAAATAATGATGACCATGCCTGGTACTTATCATCACTCATTGGTGGTTTCCAATATGGTGGAAGCGGCGGCAAAAGCCATTGGTGCCAATAGTTTAATTTGTAAAGTTGGTGCCTTATATCACGACGTGGGTAAACTCAGCCACCCTGATTACTTTATCGAAAATCAATTTGGCGGGCGTAATAAGCATGATAAGATTAGCCCTTCCATGTCGGCTCTTATTTTAACTTCACATGTTAAGAAAGGGGCAGAACTTGCGGCAAGCTATAAACTTGGTGAAGAAATAACGGATCTTATTGCACAGCATCACGGTACACGCGTCATTAGCTATTTTTATCATAAAGCGCTGAGCATGGATGATAAGGTGCGTGAATCTGATTTTTGCTATGCCGGGCCTCGTCCGCAAACCAAGGAAGCTGCTATTTTAATGTTGGCAGACTCTGTGGAAGCTTCTAGCCGAACCCTTTCTGACCCAACGCCAGCTCGCCTTAAGGCGCATATTGATAAGATAGTTAAAGGGATTTATTCTGAAGGACAATTGGATGAATCTGCTTTGACTTTTAGAGATTTAGATAAAATTAGTGAGCAATTCTTGCGAATTTTGGCCGGTATTTTCCACCAGCGTATTGTTTACCCAGCAGGCAACCCCAAAGACCCAACTGCTAATAAAAAAGGTAATGAAAATGGCAGTAAGGGAAAAATTGTTCCCATGCCGGCCTATGGTACGAATGATGATTTTGCCAAAAATGGCGAGAACCAAAAACAACAAGTGTGATTTTGCATGCTTGTTCATGTGCATAATCAAGCAGGATTTTTGTGCCCCGTAACTCTTTGTGAGGTGGCACCGCTCATAAAGGCCATGCTTCAAGCCCTAGAAGAGCACGCTCTCGATATTGTGCACTTACATCTTGTGCGTGATAGCCACATTGTGGCCGTTAATCATGCACAGATGAATTGTCTTGGCCCCACTAATGTTCTTTCTTTTCCACCAGATACACTTATGCTCTCGCTGGATACTTTGCGTAGAGAGTGCTTGCTCTATGGGCAAGAACAGCAAGAGCACTTTATACGTCTTCTTGCCCACGGCCTAGCGCATATTATGGGACATGACCATGGTGATATCATGGACAATCTTTGCATGCGCATGGAAGAAGCCGGAATTATTTATCTAGAAAATACAGCTTTTTAAATACTTTCTTTAGGGAAAATTCGTCAGACTGCTGATAAAGTCGACTGGGGAAAAACCTTTTTTGAAAAAAAGGTTCTTTCCCCAGACCCCTTT
>CAYJHU010000022.1:0-15059 GCA_964369655.1 uncultured Desulfovibrionaceae bacterium
AGTCGCTTGATAACTTTCATTTGACAATCCACACACAAAAGGTTTTCCCCCAGAAGGCTTTGTCAACACTCTGGGAAGGCAGAGCCTCCCAACTATTTAAATAAAAATAACACTACTCCCACCACCATGCGGCGCGCTCTGTCAATAAATCAATATCTCCACCTGCAGCAATATGCAAAAATGACACATACTTACGCACTAGTTGCTGACTATAAGGATTAGCTTCGTAAAGCCCCGCAAAGAGCGGAGCATCTTCTGTCAGAAGTTTTTGCGCGGCATCTTGCCTGCGCTTAAAGGAAGGCGTGAGAAAGGGAATGAGATCTTCATCATGTGCAAGAGCGGCAAAGTACGCTAATGATGTGATAAAATTGAGATTTTGTATGGCAGCCATGGCTTTATCGTGTTGCTCTGCTGTGCAACGAAACACACGGCATTGTAAAAGCTTAAAAATATCTTCCACAAGACATATATCTTGCTCACTGCTGCTCTCGGTGGGAATAATAGCCACAGGCAAATCACTGCCGCGTGGGGTTTTATTACCAAAAAGCGGATGCGTGCCCACTATGGAGCCTTGCCAAAATTTTTGCATATACTCAATGGGCCATTCTTTAGCAGAGGTAATGTCACTGAGAATGCATTTTTTTGGTAAAAATTCCACCATGCTTTTAAGCACCTCTTGCAGGGCAGATGCCGGCACACATAGGAGCGCCAAGTCAGCATGCGCGCAGGCTTCTTCAAGCTTTTCAGGGCTAAAGGGTAGGTCAATGCCGCATACATTATATGCTTTTGAATGTGGACGTAGGCGGCGCAAAAGATATGCCCCCATACGTCCGGTGCTTCCTACAATAAGGATTTTCTTAGGCATTGATTTTTCCCCAAACGTCCCAAAAATGTGGAAAAGATTTTTGTACAACGCTTGTATTGTCCATATTCACTTTTTGCCCGTGTAAACCCAGTAATGCCAAGGACATGGCAATGCGATGATCGTTGTGCGTGCAAAACTCTGTATCCGGTGCAAAACGCGGAACATCCCCAAGACCAGTGATGCGCAATCCATCACTTAATTCCTCAACTTGAACACCAGCCTTGCGTAACTCTGCAGCCGGAGCGGCAATACGATCGGACTCTTTTATACGTAAATGTTCGCAATTATAAATAGTTGTTGTGCCCTTTGCAAAGGCCGCCATTACTGCAACCGTGGGCACAAGATCCGGGCAATGCCCCATATCTACCTCAATGCCATGCAATTTAGAAGGAGAAACGAGCAAGCCTTTGCTTTCATTATTTTCAAAAGTGGCCTGTCCCCCCATATCTCTTAAAATGCTGAGGATCGCTCTATCACCCTGTAAAGAAAGAGGATTAAGACCGCGCACATTAATGGGCTGAGTACCAAGGGCGCCTGCAGCAATGAGATAGGATGCGCCGGACCAGTCACCCTCTACCTGATAATCGCCTGTTTTATATGCTCCTTCGCTTACGCAAAAGCGCGTAGCCTTTGGTGTGGCTTCGTGCAAGCTACGCCAATCTACCTGCCCCCAAACACCAGCAATTTTTTGCTCTACACTAAAGGTAATACCAAAATTTTCAAGCGTTTGAAGGGTTAAGCTCACATAAGGCCATGAGACCACTTTTTCTCCCCCAAGCTCAATGCATAAGCCTCCCGACATGCGCGGTGCGGCAAGTAAAAGGCCAGAAAGATATTGGCTTGAAGCATCGCAATTTATACTTAGCGTGCGTGGAGAATTTTCTATATTTCTAGAATTATCATTTTCTTTGCCTTGTATGAGAAAAGGCGCATGCCCCTCATTTTGCAAAAACTGAATCTCCACCCCAAGACTTTTAAGGGCATCAGTCAAATCTTGCATGGGGCGCTCATGCAAGCGTGGTGCTCCATGTACACGAAAAAGTCCGGGGCAAGTACTTAATATGGCTGTCAATAGACGACAAGAAGTGCCGGATTCGTGCATATCACAAGAAATCCCTTCTGCCGAAGAAGGATCATTTGCTCCCAAAGGCTTTGTCCCAAGCCCTGTCACCGTAAAGGAGGTTGTATTTTCTTCAGCTAAAGCAGTAAATTGTGCACCGGCAGCGGAAAGCACCCCCATGGTACACTGAATATCATGGCTCATAAGCACGCGGCGCACAGTGGAGACGCCGTCTGCCAAAGCCGCTCCCATGAGCATACGGTGCGACAAGGATTTAGAGGAAGGTGCATCAACTGCTAACATGGCGTATCGTCCTTATAATTTGAGTTTTGCATAGCCGCAGGATAAGATCCAAGAATGCGAAATGAATTGCACATTTCTCGAATTCGGCTCACGGCGGCGGTAAAGTCTACAGTGTGTAAATCACATTCCACATCCGCAAAAAAGACATAACGCCAGCACTCACCGCCGGAAAGACGCAAGGGGCGTGATTCTAGCTTTCGCATATTAATGCCATGCTCTGCCAAGATGGAAAGCACCGACGAAAGCGAGCCCGGCTTATCTATGAGTGTGAAAAGTAATGAGGTTTTTTTAGATAATCCACCGCTAGGCGTGGCTTTAGCCGCTTTGGGGGTAGCTTTTTGCCCACTAATAATCACAAAGCGCGTCCAATTATCCGTATTAGATTCAATGGAAGAAGCTAAAATATTAAATGGATACATATCCACAAGGGCACTATTACCTATGGCCGCAGTTTTTGTTTCCTTGGCGGCTTGGCGGGCAGCAGCAGCGGTGGACTGCATGGGAACGAGTTCTGCCCATGGGGCATGCGTGCGCAACCACGTATCGCATTGAGCAAGGGCCTGCGGATGTGAATATATTTTGGTAACTTCCGCTAAGGTTTGCATATTACTCAAAAGGTTGTGACTAATATGCATAAAAAGCTCAGCTTGAATTGAAACATCAAAATTATAAAATAAATCAAAGCATTGCCCTACTGTTCCTTCAAGAGAATTTTCGAGAGGAACCACACCAAGTCCGCACGTGCCATCATATACGGCCTTAAAGACTTCGTGAAAATGTGAAAAAGGTTGCATTTGTACGCTCTTTCCAAGATATTCCAGTCCGGCAAAATACGAGAAGGTTCCTTCCGGCCCCAAGTAGGCAACTTGCTGTGGCCTTTGCAAAGCACGCGAGGAAGAAAAAATTTCTCGCCAAATAGTGTTCACATGCGCTTGAGGTAAGGGGCCTTCATTATGTTTTTCAAGATTATCCAATACTTCGCGTTCGCGCTCAGGCTTAAAGATAATATCTTTGCCTTGCGCAGTATCTTGGCTGGCAGGCTTTGATGCGGCCTTTATGCTGCCAACCTCAAGGCTAAGCTTTGCACGCACATTCAACATGCGCAAAAGCTCTTTGTCTACAGCATCAATCTCTTGTCGCACCTTACCAAGGCGCTCTTCATCAAGAGCGCCCTCTAAGGTTTTATTTTCGTTTTCCATAAAAATCCTTCACTTAACGAAAGGTAGATAAGTTACATTGCTTCTTTATATCTCTTGAATTTCTTCGCTAATGCGCATACCAAAGTGTCGACCGGCTTCATCCGTGTGGCATAAAATGCTGTCGCCTGCTTTCAAAGTAACCACACTCACCGGCTCGCCATCCGGACGGGTAAGGCGTATGGTCTCGGCATTTTGTAAGAAAATAGCTCCGCGTGTACCATCTGCAATTTGTGCTTCAATGAGCAGCATGGGGCGTATTTCAATTTTTACCCTTCCTACTGAAGCAAGCGAACTGCTTCCATCAGCACTGACAATGAGCACCTCCTCCCCTGAACGTAACTCACCAAGATAAGTGGTTTTATCTTGCGGAAGCTGCGCATAGGCATGCACCGCGCCGGCATTGACCCTAAAGGGGCGCGCAGCCACAAATTCATTGTGCTCTGTTTCGCCATGTACAAGAAAAGTAAAGGCACTGGAGTTACCTACGAGCATTCCTTGCCCTTTGTGCAAAAGTGAGAGTGTATCAACGCAAACTCTATGTCCTAGCCCGACGTGCTCAACCTTAGTAACTTTTGCCGGCACAAGCTCTATTTTACCTTGAGCAGTTTTAAAATCAGCTATAATTCGTTTCATATGCGGTACAGCTTCAGGTAAGAGTACCACCGCTGAAACTCCACGCTCTAAAATGCCAAGCGCAAGGCGTACTTCGTCAGCATTACGTGCTTCTGCAGCCACATAGTCGCATTGAGCAAGGATGTTTTCAACGGGGATAATTTCCCAACCGGCAGCTAGTACACCTCGCTTACCTGCTTGTAATCTCTTTACGAAAGCTTCTTCGTCTTCCTTTTTTTCAAGGGCGCAAGAAGGCATTTCATCCACACTGACCACTGTGCAACGCGCAAGGCCGGCAACACTTTGTACATCTTTAGCAGGCACAATTAAGCCATCAATACCCGACTCCAGCGCAAGGGTGACATCCTCTTTGCGCAAAGGCACACTTTTTAACCATATCTCAGCCATTTTATTTACCTACTCTTTGCATAATTTCCATAGCACTTTCCACATCACGATCTTCATGCACAATGCCGCGTAAGGCTCGCACAAGAGCTACACGTTGTGGATGCTGAAACACATTGCGCCCAACAGAAAGCCCAGCGGCACCTGCTTGAACGGCATCATAGGCCATTTGCAATATATCGCGGGTAGAATCCATTTTATCACCACCTGCAATAACCACTGGCACACAGCAACCATCAACTACGTGGGAGAAAGATTCTACACTTCCGGAATATACGACCTTTACTATGTCCGCACCAAGCTCAACACCAACTCTAGCGCAGTGAGCCACATGCTCAACAGCATAACCATTGGTAATTTCTGGACCACGTGCATAAACCATAGCTAAAAGCGGCATGCCCCACATTTCGCATGATTCTGCTACTTTACCAAAATCGCGTAGCATTTCCGGCTCGTCTTGATTGCCAAGGTTAACATGGATGGAAACTGCATCTGCCCCATAACGAACGGCCTCTTCTACTGTGGCTACAAGCGCTTTTTTGTTGCCCACGGGACTCATGCTGGTGGAGGCAGACAGATGCACAATCAGGCCAACATCTTTGCCGCTTTGACGATGTGAGCAGCGGATAAGTCCTTTATGCATAAGGACAGCATCAGCGCCGCCCTCTGCCATATCGTTAACAACTTCACGCATGTCAACAAGGCCTTCAATGGGGCCAAGAGTTGTACCGTGATCCATGGGTACGACAATTGTACGATTACTGTGACGGTTGATGATGCGCTCAAGACGAATTTGTTTACCTAATCTCATTTTCATTCTCCAAAGTAAAATTTTATAAAACTGGAGCCAGCGGCAAAAAAAAAGAGCCGCCGGTTTTTATAACCTGCGGCTCCATGAACATTTACGCTTTTATACAAGCAATTACAAACGTCCCTCACCACAGGCGTTTCTAAAATAGCTAAAGTAAAAGAACTGACCAAAGGACCAGCTACTGTGCTTTGCATTTAAAGAATTTGTGGTGTGAATGTTTTTTTGCATTGTTTTTCCTTGTGATTTTTCAATCAAGATTTCTTGTACGGAAATAGCTGAATCATGTCAAGAAAAAAACACGATTCTTTTTTTAATGTTTAAAACTCTAAAAAAAGCGGCAACTTCTTTTTTATTGTTTTTCCGTCAAATGACTTTCGAGCAAGGGATGAGATACCTCCGCCGCCGGCATCTAAGGCAAGTTTGAGCAAATAGCTAAAGTGCTCGCGCGTGATAACCTTTGCCCCCATGCGCAACATATGCGGCGTGGCTTGCTGGCAATCAAGAAGCTTAAAATCATGCGAATCTAAAGTTTGCACCAAGGTCATCAATGCCATTTTAGAGGCATCGGGCACAAGATGGAACATGGACTCACCAAAAAAAACTTTGCCAAGCGCTACACCATAAAGCCCGCCCACCAATTTATTATCCTGCCAGCACTCCACAGAATGCGCAAAGCCTGTTTCATGCAAATGCACATAAGCATCGAGCATTTCAGAAGTAATCCACGTTCCATCTTGCCCCGGTCGTGGCACTTTGGCGCATTGCTCTATAACTTCTGAAAAAGCTGCATTAAAGGTATGGGTAAAGGTTTTATATTTGCGCTGAAGGCGCTGGGAAATATTAAGACCTTGAGTGGGATGTTGCTGATTGGCAGCAGAGATTTCATCGTTATTCTCTTGTGATTCTAGAGGCATAGTCCCCTTTAATGGCAAGATACAACGCTCAGCCGGTGACCACCATAAAATCGGAGTATTTTCACTATACCAAGGAAAAATTCCTCGGCTATAGGCTAAAATCAGGCGCTCAAGTCGTAAATCCCCCCCCACAGCCAAAAGCCCCTCAGGGCTGCTGTGATGCAGGGGAGGAAAATACAAATCGGCGCCTAAAATCCTAGGCATCAGGCTTTGCCATAACTAAAGTGTACATTTTCTTTCTTCACATCTACAGTGACCAGTCCACCCTTGGTTAGTTTGCCAAAAAGTAGTTCTTGCGCCAAAGCATCTTCCAGCTCAGCGCGCAAAAGTCGCTGTAAAGGACGCGCGCCATAGACGGCATCATAACCCTTGGCGGCAAACCACATTCTGGCTTTGGCGGTAAGAGCTAGCTTCACCTTACGCGGACGTAGGCTTGCTGCAAGTTGTCCTACAAATTTATCCACAATATGCGCCATAAGCTCTTGCGTCAGTCCCTTGAAAGGAATGAGTGCATCAAGCCTGTTTCTAAATTCCGGTGAAAAAGCACTTTCTACTGCTTTTAAGCCCTTGGAACTCACATCAACAACGCTTTGCTCACCAAAGCCAAGGCTCTTGCTACTCATCTCACGCACTCCGGCATTGGAGGTCATGATAATGATAACATTACGAAAATCTGCCTTGCGACCGGTATTATCCGTAAGCGTTCCATAATCCATAACTTGCAATAATATATTAAAAATATCCGGATGTGCCTTTTCAATTTCGTCCAAAAGCACCAAGGAGTACGGAGCCTTACGAATAGCCTCAGTGAGTTGCCCACCTTGATCATATCCGACATATCCAGGAGGCGCCCCAATAAGTCGTGATACGGCATGCTTTTCCATATATTCACTCATATCATAGCGCAAAAATTGCACGCCCAATCTTTCGGCCAATTGCTTGGCAAGCTCAGTTTTACCAACCCCCGTGGGACCGTAGAAAAGGAAAGAACCGGCAGGACGATTTTCTCTGTTAATTCCTGCTCTTGCACGCAAGATAGCCTTAACTGTCATGCTCACGGCTTCATCTTGTCCAAAGACACGTTCAAGCACATCTTGTTCAAGCGTGGCAAGGCGTTCTCTTTCTTTTCCTGACACAGAGCGTTCGGGGATGCCCGCCATTCGTGCCACAATTCGCTCAACATCTTGGACAGATACGCGAGTCTTCTTGTGATCTGCGCGTAAACTCACCGCGGCGCCAGCCTCATCCATAACGTCAATGGCTTTGTCCGGCAAAAGTTTGTCTTGCACATGTCGCGCCGACAAATCCACCGCCGCTTTAAGCGTGCCCACAGGATAAGTTACATTATGATGTTCTGCATAGCGTGCTTGCAATCCCTTTAGGATATCAAGGCATTCCGTAAGGGTTGGCTCTTTAATATCAATACGTTGGAAGCGACGGGAAAGCGCCCTATCCTTTTCTAGATGATTGCGCAATTCTTCATGCGTGGTTGAACCCATGCAACGAATTTCACCATTGGCAAGTACAGGCTTAAGCAAATTAGAAGCATCAAGAGCTCCGCCAGAAGTGGAACCCGCACCCACAATGGTATGAATTTCATCTATAAACAAAATTGCTTGTGGTATTTGCGTAACGGCATGAATCACATTTTTTAAGCGACTTTCAAAATCCCCTCGATAGCGAGCGCCAGCCAACAAATTTCCCATATCGAGTGCAAATACGCGTGCATCCTTAAATACACCAGGAACATTTCCTTCTACAATGCGCAAGGCAAGGCCTTCGGCAATGGCAGTTTTACCAACGCCCGGCTCACCCACAAAGAGAGGATTATTCTTACGCCTTCTGCACAGCACCTCCACAGTGCGATCTAGCTCCACCTCACGCCCGACCAATGGGTCAATCTTTCCGTCCTTGGCTTTGGCGGTGAGATCTACTGTGTATTTTGATAAAGCATCGCCGCCACTTTCACCATCTTCATCTTCGTGCCCTTGGCGATCGTTAGACTTATTGGTGCGAGTTCCGGTGGAACCTCTGCCATGAGCGCCATGAGAAATATATTCCAAGACATCTGTGCGGCTTACGCCTTGCTTTTTTAAGTAATAGCTTGCATAAGCGTCTTCTTCGTCCATAATGGCCGCAAGCACATCACCAAGTTCCACAAGCTCCCGCCCGGCAGCGCGGATTTGACGCAAAGAATTGGTGAGCACACGCTGTACGCTCTCAGTTTGTAAAATTTGCGAAAGGTTATCTTCTTCGCGTTGCTCCATATGAAAGGTAAAAAAGCCTTCCAATTGTTCGCGTAAAACCGCAGGATTAGCACCGCAACCTTCTAAAAGTATACGCCCCTGAGATTCCACCACCATGGCAAAGAGCACATGTTCCAGTGTTAAAAATTCATGTTTACGCCTTTGCACTTCTTGCAAAGCAATGTGCAAGACTTTTTGTAAATGTCGACCTTGCATACTAACTCCTTCGTCTCTTTATTGACGAATCTATATACTATTATATTAAAATTTTATTATTCATCTATTTTTTCGCATGAACAGCGCAAAGGAAAACCAGCCTCACGTGCCATAATCTGCACCATGCCAACCTTTCCCTCGGCTATTTCACGCGTATAAATACCACAAAGTCCTATGCCTTTTTCATGTACGGCAAGCATAATTTCCATTGCCATATCAGTGCTTTTACGAAAAACTTTTACCAAAACAAAAACCACAAAATCCATACTTGTGTAGTCATCATTGTGCAAAAGTACCTTATATAATGGTGGTTCAGTTACTTTTTCTTCAACTATAGTGTCACTATCATATTGAGGGTTTGCAAAAATTTTCGACATAGCCTCTCCCTAAACTTTCATCTTAAAGCAGCTGTCCTTTCCTTTCAGCTCTACCACTGCAAGGTAAGCACCGAAAAATAATGGTCAAGTGTCCGCCTTATTTATTTCAAGTATACAATTTTTCGTTTCAAATAATCAAGAGCATTTATGGCAAAAATAATGTAAAAACTAACAAAAAAAATTTTTTGAAAAAAAGTAGAAACACACCGAATAAAAATACAGTGTCTAGTAATACATTTAAAATCATTTTTTCGTATTTTACTTGTCAGATTCTCTACCTAATACGCTATATAAATCTATATAACCTGTCTTATTTTATAGCATTTTTTATCTCTACACTCTATTGTAACATATCAAAATCATATCATATTAAAAATTTTAGTGCTTATTTTTAAGCCCCCCGTTGACACTAAAAGTTCATTGTGTTAGGCGTGAAGTGAACACTACATTTTCACTGTCATAGAAATATATTTAAAATGACTTAGCTATTTAAGGAGAATGGTAAAATGTGTAGTATTTTTGGATTTTATTGGCTTTAGACCTATTTGGGTTTTATGTTTTTACTTTCAGGAGCCTCAGATGAACGCCTTACTTAGATTTGCAGGGAAGCCCTCCCTTCAAAAACGCATGTGGACATATATTTTTGCATTAGCCTTTATTTTAGCTGCTACAACAAACCATTCCTTTGCCGGAACCACAGCTCCACAAGGAGCTGGTCAATACCGTGTTGCCTATATTGAAAACCAAGGATATTATTCAAGAAGTTATAACGCAAAAGAGTACTTAACACAGTATTTTAATGTGCTTTCAAAATATTTGAAGGGAAGCTCAACCTTTCTTCCAATCCCACTAGACACTTATACTTCACCGAGTATGAATTTTTTTAATACGGCTAATATTATGAGCCTAACTGCTAAATCTCCGGAAAGATTATTCCGTCTAAAATTTAGCAAAAATCCCATTGCCAGCACTAAGATTTTCTTGACTGCGCATCGCGGCGAAAAAATATATTTTAACGATATACAAGCCTTTAACAACAAGAGTGTTGCTGTATTAACGGGAAACAGCCAAGCCACTAGCTTGCTAGATGATTATTTGCAAAAAAATAATATCAGCATGGAATACATTGTTTATAATAATTATGTCGAATATTTATTTAGTGATGCTGACTTTATGCTGGTAAATTCTTTTTACTTTCCCAAAGGTCGACAAGTTGCTGCTTCACTCGGGTCACAAGACCTCTATTTAGCAACTATCCCCAAATATGCTCACTTGCTTGAGGATTTGGACGAGGCCATCGAAGCGGCACAAAAATTTGATGCCAAAGCTTTGCATGCTTTGCACTTAGCACATATTAACAAAACCACACAATTTGTTCGCCATATTTACGGTGAAGCTGAACACCAAATGCTACAAAAGCCACGCAAAATAGCAGAAGTAGCCTTTGCATCGCAGCATTTTCCCATCCAATACGTGAATGCAAAAGGCGAGCCTGCGGGTATTTCCATTGAAATATTAGAGCTTTTCAGAAAAATGCATAATAACCCCACCATACTCGTCCCGCGCATTCCTGAACAAGGGCAAAGTGCTACGAGATTTGACATGCTCTTTTCTATAGTAGGCGATACTGAACAGAAGAAAAAATACTTTTATCGCTCCAAAGCCTATGCAAATTTGCCTATGTACCTTTTTCAACGAAAAAATCTTTCCAATGATGATATTCAAAGCTTTGGAATGTTAGATTATACTGAGATTGACCACGCTAAAATTAAAATGGGCTTTCCCCATTGGCAAATGCATATTTTTGCAAACTTTGATGAATTATTCAGCGCATATAAAGCTGGACAAATTAACGCCATCTTACTTTCCAGCTCTGAGGCAGAATATGCCATTAGCAAACTTGGCATGCTAGAAAATGAGCTTGCAAGCACCCTCTTTACTTTGCCTTTGCACTTCTATCTTTCTAAAGCCTACCCAGAAGCAGCCCTCACTGTGCTGAATGCTTTTATTGATCGCCTCACTCCCTTTGCTGTGCAAGAGGCAATCCTTAAGGCAGAAAATGCCATACGCCCTCCAGGAACAGTAAAAGACTTTATTTATGAGCATAAATTCACCCTCACATTGCTGGCCGCTCTTGGTTTTGTAATAATTTTTATTCTTTTTGCCCTAAAAACCCGTACAGAGAAACGGCGACTGCAAAAACTCCTAATCACCGACGCTATTACAGGACTCAGCACCAAAAAACATCTTTATGCCTGCGTGCATAAAGTTTTGGCAAAAGCCATTCCCAATGAGTATGCTCTTGTGACCGTAGACATAGATAAATTCAGCCTCTTACGCCAAGTTTATGGCTCAGAAAAAGCCGACATAGTTCTTTGCCTTTTGGCAAAAGCCTTAAAAGCTAAATATTCTGACCCTAACAATGTAGAGTGCATAGCGCGTAAGAGTGGGGATTTATTTGTTATACTTCTAAAAACAGTGTATTTTCATAAAATGAATGCCGAGCTTGACGAGTGTTTATATCTTTTAGAAGAAGTAAAAGATTTATTGCAAAATAACTATGCCCTTAGCATTTCCATTGGTTGCTATGAAATTGACGACATGACCTTACCACCAGAAACTATTTTAGACTACAGCCATGCCGCTATGCTAAAAAGCAAGGGCGTGCATGGGCTGTCTCAAACCGTGTTCACCGAAAGCATGAAGACCGAAATTCAAGCGCAAAAACGCATCATTTATAGAATGGAGCAAGCTCTTGAAAATAAAGAATTTATACTTCGCTTTCAACCAAAAGTAGATTTGCAAACTTCAGAAATCATAGGTGCAGAAGTTTTGGTACGCTGGTATCCTCCGGGCGAAAAACCCATTTATCCAGATAACTTCATATCAGTATTTGAAAATAATGCCTTTATTGCCAAACTTGATATGTATGTATTTGAACATGCGTGTAAATTTATTCACACCAAAAGGCTCATTAGTCCTATTCCTCCTCTGGCCGTTAATCTTTCGGGGATAAGCGTTTTAAATCGAAGCACCTACTCTCAAATGAAGGATATTATGCAACGCTACCAAATCAGTGCGCATGAAATTGAAATTGAAATCACCGAAAGTGCACTTGTTTCAGAATCCGATGATTTTTGTCAAGCCATTAACACTTTAAGAACACTTGGCTTCAAGCTTTCCATTGATGATTTTGGCACCGGTGTATCTTCTCTGTACAGGTTGAATAGTTTGCATGTGGACACGGTAAAGCTAGATAAAGCCTTCCTTGATGAAAAACTAACTCAAAGGAAGGGAATTATCTTAGTTGCAAGCATAATTGCCATGTTGCATCGCTTAAATATGCAAGTGGTAGCAGAAGGAGTTGAAACGGAAAAACATGTGAAAATGTTACAAAAAATGCGTTGCGACATTGCCCAAGGTTATTATTTTTATGCACCGCTTACGGCGGAGGAATTCTTGAGCCGTGTTATGAATACAGATGCGTCAACTGAAGACCAATACACTGAAATAAACAATAAAAACCATATTGCTCAAACCTTTGTAACACAATAACAACACCACCAATTAGTATACGCAGGAAAAAATATGATTCGCTCATTAAAAAAGTACATTCTCATTTCCACTGGGATTACCCTCGTGTGGATTGCTTTTGTGCTTTACACTTACTCCTACTACACCTCGCATTCAGAAATTGTTGAGCAAGAAATACACGCCAACTCTCGCCATGTAGGGCAACAAACCCTTGAGATTTTTGATTGGTTTGAACAAAAACAAAATGTTTACGTCTCAAATAACAGCAGTTTTGCGCCTAGCCTTCCGCAATCAGCCAAAACCACAAATTCTTTTGGACAAGCTCTCTCCATGGCTGTGCCCATAGAACTTGCTAAAAAACTCGAAAATGAATTCCAAAATGGCGTTAACATTAGTTTTGTGAGCAATTCACCCATGAATAGGGAGAATATCCCTAACACTAGCGAAAATGCCAGCTTAATGCTTATGGCCAATGAGAACAGGCAAGATAACTTTGAATTTAATGAAAAAAAGGCTCTTTATAATTATATCCGACCTATCTTTGCACAAAATAGCTGCATCACTTGTCATATCAATGCATCACCGGGAACGCTTATAGGTGCGGTCGTCGTTGACACAAACCCCGCTAAATTTGTTCTGCACCAAAGGACAGAAAGAATTCGTTTCCTTTTCCTTAGCTTAGCAATAGGCACCATAGCCATTATCCTGTTTTATTTATTTATGATTAGACTCTGGCGCATACAAAAAAATCAAGGCGCAAACCTAGAATATTCACAAAACATGATTGATAATATGAGTCAAGAAATGGAAGTCGTACTTGCAAATGTTGCACGTATTATTAACGATGCCAAAGAAAACACAGCTGATAACCCTGAAAAATTAGAATTTTTGCATACCCTGCAAGGCATCAACCAAGACCTACTCAACTCCGCAAATCGTCTGAGCCTTGGAGGAGGCAGTGTAAACTTGCAAAGCCAAGAGGAAATTTTTCATGTGGATACGTTTTTTAAGCAGTGTACTGAAATGTTTAGTGCACGCTGCCAAGAAAATGGAGTAGAGCTTAAGCTAGAAATAGATAATTCTGTTCCTACATATCTTATGGGAGATGCCTTTCACTTACGGCAAATAATCATACGCATCCTTAAAAACTCAGCTTTTCATACCGAAAAAGGACACCTCACTGTGCGTGTTCGTTCAACCCTCAATATGTCAAGTAATCTTAAAGTGCAGGATTTAAACCATATTCCCATTCACTTGATTGTGGAAATAGAAGATACGAGCAGGGGATATATTACCTCTAACAATAAAAATTTCTGGAAAAGTAAAAAATACTCTGAAAAATCAAAGCAAGGAATTCGCCCGGCCTTTGACTTAACGCCACTTAATGAATTGGCCGTGCTCGTAAACGGTTCTGTAGCATTACCACAAAACAATAAAAATGGCGCACGTTTTGTGATCACAGGACAAATGAAGCTTGTAGATGAAGAAACTGTTCGCACAAAAAACGCTGAGAGTGTAAGCTTTGTGAGAAATCAAGCACAATCAGCACAAAATAGTAACACAAATACTCAAGTGCCTACACAGCAAGAAATAACGCAGAGTGTAGAGCATATCTTACCATTACCCACTCCACTTGCAACACATGGACAAATCTCTATCATCCTAGGTGATTGCATTGGGGCTAAAGCGATTGATCCGGAATGGGAAAGAGTCTTTAGCAAGGCAAACATCAAAGCCACGCTCATGAGCTCAGCCGTTGAGATTTTTCAAGCCTTAAACGTAGATAATCACGGTTATTCCGTTGTATTTTTAAGAGTACTTGAAGATTTTGACATTACCTACGCCGCCACGCGCATCCGCTATCTAGATCGCCAAGGTACAAAGCCTGTATCCATTATTCTTGCTGGCGAAGATTTTATTCAATCAGATATGGAAGTATTACGTTACTTTAATATTTCTACCATGGATAATTTTCCACGTGATGCAAACATTGCGGTAAAAGCCACCCATCTTGCACTGCGCACCCAAGGGAATAAAATTTTCCAAGGCGGAGAATTTTATGACACCAGAACCGGCGGCGGCGCTCCCAACAAGATATTTGACACCAGAAAAGCTATGCGAAATGCCAAAAATGACAAAAATTTGGTTCGCTCTATCTGCTCCATGTGGGTGCGCTTTTATCCTGCACAACTTGAAAGATTAGAAACCATGCGCAAAGAAAGTGACCCCGATGAACACTTACGCTTTATCCGCTCAGTAAAAAACTCAGCCGCAACAGTCTGCCTCCCCCTACTCTGGGAAGAAGCCAATCGCCTTGAAAAATTACTTATGAGCAATAAAGAAATACGCTATGAAAAACTGCTGTCAGTATACGAAGAAGCTTTTACCTTTTTGAACCAAAACTTGGGCGTAAAATAGCAGGATTACATTGTTGCTCTAATCTTTAGATTGCTTACAAAATCTTTTGGGGGAAACTTTTTTGAAAAAAAGTTTCCCCCAAACCCGCTTTGCTCTCGA
>CAYJHU010000023.1:0-14978 GCA_964369655.1 uncultured Desulfovibrionaceae bacterium
GGATTGGCAAAGGTGCGAAAGGGCATAATGAGTAGGGCGTCAAGCCAAATATACAATACATTCATGTTTCGATAATCACCGATATAGTGCTTCTATAGGTATCCTCGTTAAGTTTCAACTTGTTGAAAACTTAACGCATAAGGGTTTCCAAAGGGGATTATCCCCTTTGGCGGAGGGCTTGGGAGGCAGAGCCTCCCAAATAGATTCCCACATTACCAAAGGCGCATGCCAAAGAAACCACGCAGTACATAATTTATACCCACCGCAAAAGCGAGTATAATGAAGAGGCGCTTAAGCCATACGTCTGGGAGATATTTGGCAGTCATGGGGCCAACCCAAGAGCCAAGCACAATACCAGCAAGCTCAACGCCAATGAGCGGCCAATACACGGGAGTGCCGCCAAACATAAAGGTTGCGATGGAGGTAATCATACCCACAAGTACAGCAAAGGCTGAGGTGCCGGCGGCAAGATACATGGGCAATTGCGAAATACTCGTCAAAAATGGCACGAGCAAAAATCCGCCACCTACTCCCAAAAAGGAAGCCACGGAAGCAATAAGGAAGCCACCAAGAACGGGAATAAAGGTGCTAAAGGAAAATTCTACTCCGCAAAAGGTGAAGACCACACGCGAAAGGCTGATGCTCACAACCTTAACTCGGGTTTGTGCTCCTTCTGTGTCATGATCCTTGGAAGCCTCTTCAAAGGCTTTGGCTGCTGCGGCGGCAGTTTGTTTTTTGGCCTTGGCCGCAGGCGTTGTTTCATAAAATAAATAACAACCTAGAGCCAAAACAAAAAGTCCAAAATATCCAAGATAGCTGGAAAAATCTATCTTTCCTTGCGTGAGCATGGGGATAAGGGTTGCCCCAGCCAGCGAGCCAATACCAAGGGCGATGCCAAGCGGAAGCACAATGCGCCCCACCGTCCAATACTTAAAGGACGAAATCAAAGCCGAACAGCCAACCAGCCATTGGTTAGATACTCGAATGGAGTCCGTAATACCTTTATTTAGTGGAGCTTCCTTACTAAATGAGCCGGCATAATCTCCAAGGCCAAAGACATTGATATGCCCCACCGAGGCCATAACTCCGCCAAAGGCGCCAATGGTGGAGAAAATCCATCCTACCCAAATGGCCCAAATAAAGGCTAAAACAGGATTGATATTGGGGGCGCCGGGTATGCCTAAAAAGCCAAGCTGAGCGCCGGCGTCGATTTTTTTATCAGCAATGGCTGCGTCGATGGCTGCTTTTAAGGGATTATCGGCATCGACAGTAGATGCTTCGGGAGCTTCTGAGGCCTGAGGAGCAGCCTTTGTGCTTTCCGTTGCTGTGTCTGCGGCATGTGCAATGGGGGCCACGCTTAGTATGGCAAACAAAAGAAGAAACACATAGTGCCTACTCAACGATTTTATGTATAGCATGGTGTTTTTCCTTTTTATGCGTTTTTATTATCACAATTTTCGCAGGCTGGGTCTTTACCTTTTTTGAAGACAATCAATGGACAGTTTTTACAGACATCGCCGCCTGGGAAACCGTCACCGGGACGGGTGATGGAGCTTGAGCCATTATGCTGTTCCATACGTTGCATAAGACGAGCCACCGTAGGGGCAAGTTGGTCGCCCGGTATGAAGACGTTAACTTCGCCGCGTTCGGTTTTTCCGGCATTATAACTACCAGAGCAAGCCGGGCAAAGGTTAAAGGTATGTTCATTGTAGCAATACACTGCTCCGCCGCAGGCTGAGGAGCTCATGGTGACCATGGGGCGCAAGGGATGGGTGTCAGTTGCGGCCATATAGTCAACAGCTAGGTGATATGATTGAATATTGTCACAGTAAAAATGTATAACGTGCGGCGTGCCTTGTGCTTTGCCAAGCGGCCCTGTGACAATGCCTTTAATACTTTCAAAATCCAGTTTAGGCTTGCTTTTCATAAAGCGCTCAGCCTGCTCAAGGTTAAGACAGTATTTGGCCTGAGTTTTTACCTCAAAGTCATCAATTTCTTTCCAGCCAAAGCTAACTTTAGCATTGGAGCAAGCAAGGCTATCATTAACTCCAAGCACGGTTTGACCTTGCATGCGCGCAGCCACCTCCCATTGACAGTAGGTGAGGGGCTTTACCGGTGTGACATGGGGATTGTTTTTTTTGAAATTTTCTACTTCTTCATCGCTAAATAAAAAAGTTACCGCTATGGGGTAGTGATAGAGACGCAAGGCATCCATAAGTGTTTTTTCCATCATGGCATTGCTGAGGGAGGTGGAAACCTCTTGAAAACTATCACTGGTCAAAATTGTAGCGTGAGACATGAAACCTCCTGAAAACATTAGAGATTAAGCAAAACGCAAAACTTTCCACAAAGTAAAAACCAAAACCATTATAGCACCATTGATTAGAAAATCAAGTTTTTTTGATAAGTCAAAGTTATTGATTGCATTTTTGATCATGTATAGCCTATTATTAAAGGTGCTTACATGTGTGAAAAAAATGTTTTAGGAAGTGCCTTTAGGGAAGATTTTGATAAAAAAATAGACGATATTGTAATGGAATTTAGACAAAACTTGTAGATTCGTGCTTTACAGCGAGATATCCTTAATGTATACAAAAAAATCTATTTATATAATCATCGCCAAGTATAACCTGAGTGAAGATGAGTGTGACCATAAAGCGAAGCATAAAATTGCCGAAATAAAGCTATAGTATACGATTTTATATTATTTTTTGTACGTTGTAAGAGGAGATATTGTCGTGAAAATGTTAAAGGTTTTTCAATGTGTTATGCTGCTGTGCATGTTTTCTTTCTCTGCCAATGCGGCAGAGCTTACCCTGTATGCCACATCCTTGGGGCAAGCTGATTTGCTTGCATCTGCCAAAACCAAGAACGTAACAGTGCCGGAATTGACTGTTGAAGCTGTGGTTAAGGAGCTTTCTGCGTGGACGGGTCTTGATTTTAGCATCAATGATTTTACGCTCAGTGACAAAAAACTCACCATTGATTGGTCGCCTAAGTCATCACTCTTTGTGGATACTGTGCCTGAAAAGACAAGTGTTCCTTTTGAGGATATGAATACATTGCGCTGGTTTATGCTTGATAGCCTTTATGTAAGTCTTATGGAAAATTTTGATGTTGAAGCTGTTTCCTATACCGAAGATGGCGGAAAAATGCTCGTTATTACAGGGCTTAAGCCTGTAAGTGAATTTGCCTTGGGCCATCTTTATAAGGGCAGTACGGCATATTTTCCTGCCACAAAAAAGGCTGAAAAAGCCGAAGTAGTAGCTTCCACTAAGCATGATACCGCTACGCTTTTTAAGAGCATAGAGGGGGCATGGCGTGTACAAGAAAAAGACACCCCGCATGCACTCATTTTCATGGATGGCAAGGGTGCCTTTAGTATTTTTAGCCAAGTTGGCACTTTAATAATGAAAGGCTATCTTGAGCATGGCTTTGAAGATGACCAAAACGTTGTCGAAATGTACAGCCTCGACAAAAAGTTTGTGGACAGCTTCTTTTTTGAAAGTGAAAACGAGTTTACGCTAGGCGATACCAACCAATATACTTATATTAAACAAGAAAAACGCTAAAAATCAAAGCGTACAAGGACACTGCCTCCGTGTACGCTTTGCTTTACACCATAATCGCCTTCATAATTTAGGCTGATGCTAAAATCGTTTTTGGTGTAGGTTAAACCTGCATTGGCAAGCCACGTACTGCTATCTTCGGTTGAGGTGGTGGTGTAGCTATTGCCAATGGTGCGGAAGCTTGTTTCTAAGCTATTACCGCTTAAGTTTTGGCGAAGGCCCAGCCCCAGTTCAAGCCCAAGGCTGGCATCTTCTGATAAAGTCCAAAGGCTGTTCCATGTAAGATTTAAAGTGCCATACCAAGCACTATAGTAGCTTTCATCGTAATGCATATTATACAAACTTTCGAATGCATTTTCCCATAAAACATCAAATTCACCCATGGACATACCCAAGTAACTTATGCCAACTTCTGGGGTAAGCGTATGCCCTTCGGAGAATTTTATGACATAACCACTGGCAAGAGAGGCATAAAAGGCATTGCCATAAACAGTATTATCCGCACCAAAGCCCGCACCCTCATGAATATAATAATTGTTGTCCGTCTGGTTTAAGGCCACACTGACTTGCCCTGTCACATACCAATTGGGTAAAATATCATATGTGCCGTGCAGGCCAAAGGCAATGGATGAGCTTTTGCTATGCATGTCCATGATGTCTGCTTCAAGGCTAGATGCGGCAAAATCCACATGCATCCCTAAGGATAAATCCGCACTAGCTTGATAGCTCGCCCCTGCGGTCATGCCCACAGTCTCACCTGAATACGAATAGGAAGTATTGTTGCTAAACCTTGCATATGGGGTAAAAAAGACTTGCCATTGATTTTGCTCACTTGCAGAGCCTGCGGCAATGCCATCTTCTTTTAGTTTTATATTGTTATAGCTTATGCGGCGTAGCGCCTTTGCCACATTGTTTACTTGCCCTTGGGTAATTTGTAGCCCTTGTGCCAAGGAGGTATTGCCGGGGGTGGTGTTTTTATTCACATCTTCTACAATGCGCACCGTCGCAATTTTGGGGTCTGGGCTACTGAGGATTACCTTAAGAAAAGGCACTTCAGTGACGGCGGCGCTAATGTTACCGCTTATATAATTGGTGTCAGCATGCACGCCGTCAACAGTCACCATATTACGCACAGCATAATCTGTGTTAAGTAGTATGCCTTGGCTTGTTCGCTCCGCACGCAAAATCAATTTGGTGTTGGCAAAATTCACTGTTTGGCCTGCAGCTGCCCCAAAAACAGATTCATTACTCGTCCATGAGTACAAAAAAGTGGCCCATGTGTCCACGCTATAGCTATTTTCACCGTAAGCTTCGGAAGCATTATCCGTTGCAGAAGTGGCGTAAATATCACCAACGTTATAAAGCATATGCTCCTGCCCTGTGTTGGGGCTTCCCTGCACATACATGCCATATGCATGGCTCAAGTTTCCGCTAGCTGATGCAAAAATCTTCCCATAATTTTGCAGGTAATGATTTCCTGTTGTTGCATAGGCACGCATGGCATGGGCGTGGGAGCTTTCATTATTGCTTTCAACGTTAATGGTGCCTCGATTTATGAGGGTATGATTTCCTGTGCCGCCGGTGCCAAGATTATCGGCCACCAGGCCGTGTGCGGGGCTATCTGTAGCACCAATCAAAAAAGTATTGGTGGCAGAAATATAGCCGGTATTGATGAGCGTTTGGTCTCCTGCGCTAGCAGCAGCAGAACGCATGCCATAGGCACGGCTCAGGTCGCCGCTGGCAAAGGAGATGATGGTTCCGCTATTTGTAACAATATGACTGCCGATAACATCTGAATTTACATCTATACCATAGGCACGGCTTGAATTGCCTTGAGCCTTAACATAAATATCTCCAGTGTTTATTGCCGTATGATTTCCGTTGTTTTTTACAAAAACATTGATGCCGTTTGCATAGGTTGCGTGTGTGTTTGTTCCTGTTGTGATTGCCTCAGCAATGATGGTGCCGCTGTTGCTGACTGTATGGTTGCCGGTATCGTCGGTAGCTGCGTCCATACCATTGGCATTACTGTTTGTGCCAAAAACCTTAGCCGTGATGATTCCACTATTATGCAAAATATGATTACCGGCGCTGTCAGAATAAGCATTCATGCCATAGGTGTGGCTATTTGTGCCTTGAGAAACGGCCTCAATGTCGCCACTATTTATAATATTATGGCTCCCATTGTGGCCTGCGTAGGCTTCAATGGCGTAGGCATGGCTGTTAATTCCGCTGGTGCCCACATAAATATCACCGCTATTTACAATACTATGATTTCCAATGTTGCTGGCACGGGCTTGCATGCCATAGGCACGGCCATCATCGGCTCCATTGGAGCTACTGTAAATACTACCAGTATTTTCTAATAGATGTGAGCCATTGCTGGTGTAGGCTAACATACCGTAGGAAGAGTTAGAGCCTTGGATAAGGTTAATGCTTCCTGAGTTAAAGAAATTAAAGCTTACGCCATTTTCAACACCATACATGCCCACTGTGCCATTTGTTCCGCCTGAAGCGCTGGGGTTAAGGTACACATCTCCAGGCGTAATGCTGCCAAAATTTTTCAAAATAGCATCAAGTGCTGTGGCTTGCATGGAGGATGCGGTGTTTTGTTGCATATTACTCGCAGCCTTAGCTTTGTGTGGAGAAAAGAAAAAAAATGCACTAAAAAGGATCAATATTGCAAATAAGATATTGTGCTTTTGTGGATACTTAATGTTCTTTGTCATGTTTTTCTCCTATGGTGTTAAGATAAAAAACTGTATATATTTGTAGATTAAAAGTCAAATTTCAAGATTAATAATTCAGCCTTACTTTACTTTTTTCCTGCTAGGAGTTATTTAATGCTTAGGGTACAGATATGAAAATTTTGCATGTTATTGAACCACTTCGCGCAGGTGTGCTTACCGCCCTTGAGATTTTGGTACAAAACACACCGCATCTTGAGCATTCTATTGCTTATGATTCTTCGCGTTCAGAGCCTTATGACTACTTGGAAAATGCTTTGCCAGGCGTAAAGCTTATCCCCATGAGCCTTGCCCGTACCCCATCTGCTCGTAAATATTTTTCTAGCCTTACAGAGCTCATCAAGCTAATAAAAAATTCTAATTTTGAAATTGTTCATTGTCATTCTTCCATGGCCGGACTTTGGGGGCGACTGGCGGCATTTTACTGCCGTGTTCCGGCGTTTTATACGCCGCACTCTTTTGCTTTTTTACGCACTGATGTTTCAAAATTGCGCAAAAGTGCCTTTTGGCTAGCGGAATATCTCTTGTGCCCCATGTGCCATACTTTACTTGCCTGCGGGCAAGATGAATATGAAGAGGCACAAAAGCTCTTATGCGGTAAAAGTCGTGCGCGCATTATGAAAAATTCACTGGACGTAAGCCGGCTATCTGAAGTGCCTACTCATACCCCGCGTGAACGTTTGCTGGTAGGGACTAGCGGGCGTATATCACCTCAAAAAGCACCGGACATATTTAGTAATATAGCTCTTTCACTGCAAACAGAGATGGACTGGACATGGATTGGAGCAATGGACGATGATCCATTTTTACCGCCGCATGTAGAGCGTACGGGCTGGGGCACACGCGAAGCATCCTTAAAGTATGTGGGGGCGCTTGATGTGTATATTCAAACTTCTCGCTGGGAGGGTTTATCCTATGCCCTGCTTGAGGCCATGGCCCTTGGCAAGCCGGTGGTTGTTTCTGACATTCCTGCCAATGCTGACCTTATCAAGCAAGGGATAACCGGCTTTTTATGTAAGGATGAGCAAGAATATATCTCTTGCTTAAAAGAGCTTGCACAGGATGCTAACTTGCGTGAGCGCATGGGTAAAGCCGCAAAAGAATATGTATATGCCGAGCATAATGCCAAGGTGAATTATACTCAGCTCTCTGTATTATACGGTCAAGCCACACATAAAAACTAAAAAGTAGGTCCTAACAGCACGTTTTACAATCAGTTTTGTAAAGGGTTGTTAGAGTGCTGCTGTGTTATTAATTTAGCCACAGAAGGTGGCTAGCCCCGCAGGGAAGCAAGCCAAAGGCCAGCATGGATTCACTCCATGGGCAGCCGACGCTTGCGATAGCTTGTGTCGCATAGGACATGCGACCGAGCGTCATCTGTGCTGTTCAAATTGTCTTTGACGCAGCAACCTCAATAAGCTATAAGCCAACATTATGTTTTTATCGCGTATACACTCACAAACTCAATATTACTTAGATCTTTTTTATGTACTTGTACAAAAAGAGTTTAAGGTTCGTTACAGTGCCAGCTTCTTGGGGTATTTGTGGTCAGTCTTTAGTCCTTTGGCCCAAGGGACTGTCTTTTTTGTGGCCTTTAGTATTTTCATGCGTTTTCCTCAAGAAAACTATTTGTTATTTCTGCTCTCTGCGCTGTATCCTTGGCAATGGGTGTCCAATTCTCTTTTGCATTCCCCTAAAATATTTGCTTCTTGCCCTGAACTTGTGAAGAAGGTGTTTTTCCCTAGGTATTTTATGCCCATGGCATGTTGCTTTCAAGATATGTTACATATGTGCCTTTCCATACCTATTTTTATAATATTTTCTCTTTTACATGGGGTTGTGCCGTCGTGGACGCTTTTGTTGTACTTGCCTGTCGTTTTGGCGGTGAGTTATATAACCATAGCCTCATTGAATGTGATTTTTGCATGTTGTAATGTGTATGTGCGTGACCTTGAAAATCTGTTACCTGTTCTTTTGCAAATGTTATTTTTCTTAACCCCCATTATCTATCCGCTTTCTATCATACCGGAAAAATATCATCTTTTACTTTTTGCCAATCCTTTCTTTGCCATGATTACCCTTTGGCGCTCAGTACTGCTTGAGCAAGTATTTTTGTGGGATATGTTTTTTGTTGCCAGCCTTTATGCTGGGGTGTTCTTTTGTTTTGCGCGCTATACTTACAATAAACTTTCTTGGAAGTTGGCGGAGTTACTTTAATGAGTCATGCTATAAGCCTTACTGATGTATACAAAGACTATACTTTACACCTTGCACTAAGCATAGGTTATAAAAATATTTTGAATAGTCTCCTGTGCGGAAAATTGCTCCAAAAAGAAACTCATAAGGTTTTGCAGGGTATAAGTTTTGACATTGCACAGGGAGAATCCGTAGCCATTGTGGGCCGTAATGGCGCAGGAAAAAGTACGCTACTTGGTTTATTGTGCAGCGTGCTAAAACCTACCTCCGGCCAGATTAAAATTGACGGGCGTCTTTTTGCCATGCTTGAGCTTGGCTCTGGCTTTCACCCTATGCTTAGCGGACGCGATAATATTATTATGAATGGCGTTTTACTTGGCCTTTGCCGAGAAGATGTACTCAAAAAATTTGATGCCATAGTGGAGTTTTCGGAGCTTGGCGACTTTATTGAGCAGCCCCTGCATACCTATTCTTCGGGCATGTTGGCACGCCTTGGCTTTTCGGTTTTAATGCATCTTGACCCTGAGATACTTCTTCTTGATGAAGTTTTTGCAGTGGGAGATATACGTTTTCAGAAAAAATGCCGAGAAGCTATTTTAGCCCTTAAGTCGCTAAGAAAAACAACTATGGTTTTTGTTTCTCATGATTCGGCCAGTATTCGTGAACTTTGTGAGCGAGTCATTTGGATTGAAAAAGGCACAGTACGTGCGGACGGAAAAACCGAGGATATTTTACCTCAATTTGAAGAGGATTGCCTAGGCGATGAATTTTAAAAGAATTTTGCCTTTTTGATTGTCAATGAAAATCAAAAAGGCAAATGTAAATAATTACTTAAAATTTATGCTTTTTCAGGCGTAGTATTCCAAAACGAAGGCACCAGCGGCACAAGTTTCTTTTCTGCGGCAATCATATCAAGGTGCATCATGCCAAGCGCCATCATATCAAAATCAGGGCGTTTTCCGCTCACACGTAAGTCCACATTAGGGCAATAGCTGTTGCACTTGGTGCAAAAATCAATGCGCTCACCACCCTCGCCGCTGCTTTCCTTGATAATTTCCATGACATCTGGGCCTTCTGCTTTGCAAGCAGGGCATGCACCGCGCTTAAAATGCCAATTACTCCCACATAAAGAGCAATGCAGATATTTTTTCCCGCCGCCGCTGGACAAAAACTGATTATTTTCATCAAGCAAAGCGCGATCAAGATAGGATATGGATGGAAAAGACACGCAAACAGGGCAGTATCCCTCTTTCCAAAGCGCATTAGCATCCCATGGAGCGATGGGTTTTTTATTGTCGCTTTCGCCGTCAAGGTCAGCTTCAGGTTCTGTAAGTTGAGCCACAGCAGGAATACTTTTTAGCACAAGGGCGTGAAGTGCAGGGGCTAAAATGTAGTGAAAAGTAAAAAACAATGCTTCGCTTGGCACTTCAAGCGCTTTTGCAGCTTGTTCAATGGTGCTTGAGTCGTTGGCAATATATGCTTCTGCCAAAACATAGGTTTGTGGCAAGGCTTTTTCAGCATTTGACTCTTCACTGCTACATCGATGCTCAGCAAGAAAGTACGTTTCAAGGTTTGGGATAAAAGGCTTTAAATACTCTTGCTTGGCAAGTAGGGGGAGCATGGCTTTGGCGCAGGCGGCTATTACAGGATCAAAACCCTTAAGCGACATGCCTGATAAAAGAGATCGCCCTTGGGATGCATATTCTTCGCTGAGCTTTGGCAAGCATAAGCCAGATTTTTCCACTAAGGGTACAAGGTCTTTAGGTAATTCAGCTCTAGCTTTAAAAAGTTCTTCAAAAGCTGTAATAATTGGTTCAAGCACTGGACGTTTGCCTATGATGCGCTGAGCAGTTTCCGTGACATTTTCACGCTTTGCAATCATGGTATACCCCTAAGAATTAAGGAAAAGGTTTATGAGAGAAAATATGATAAAACAGAAAATATTATTCAATGGCTTCTAAGGCAAATTCTACAACGCACTCGCCCACCGGCAAAGTGAAAGGAATAACAATGATTGGCACGGTAGCAGCAGTTTCGTGCAAGACATCTTGGTTTAATCCATAAATCATTGTGGGAGTTGAGCCGCTATAGATAAGGCCTTTTTCTGACATACGGCGGCGTGCATCGCCCGAAAGAATATTGATGAACTCACCAACGGTGCTCTTGGCGTCTTCATCCATATCTTCAATACAGTCTCCAAGCATGGCAACGGCGACATTTTCCGCTGCCTCACGTGACATGCTCAGCGCAATGCTTCCTTTTTTTTCGCTCTCGGTTTGAGCAGAAACAATGCCTGTCAGTTCATAAATGCTGGCGTGCGTATTTTTGATATAGGGCTTCCCAGGCGTAACGGTTATTTGCGCCATACTAGAGAACACAAAGGCCGTAGCGTCTATAAAAGCTTGAACTACTTCTGTAGTTTTCATATGCTTTTGCTCCGATATATCAATTTATAAATGAAACTCATGCCTGTAAGTCCAATTTTTTATTGCGAATGAAAGTATCCACAAGGCTAAAGACAAGCTCATTGCCACAAAAGTTCTGCCCAGAGATGTTTTGCTTATAGCATGTTAAATTTTCTTCAAAATTTTGCAAGATGTTTTTATGTAGGTTAAGCATGTTTGCCTGCTTTCCATAGCCTAAGCGTTCAATATATAAAGCATTAAAACGTTGCTCTATCATTGCCATAATGGGCAGCGTAAGGACAGGTTTTCCTAAATAAAGAGACTCTGTCATGAGTGTATGTCCGCCGCCTTGGATAACATATGAACATCCTTCAAGAAGTTCTAGGAATGCATTTTCGGACTTCTTTTTAAAAATGACATTGCCCTCTTGCCCCTCTTCTTGCGCATAGCCAAAAACATAACATAACCTGTCGGTTGATTTGCGTAAAAACTCCACCAATGAGGCATGGGTGGTGTTGCTTTGATATACAAGCACATGACCATCATCGCGCGGACGAGAGGCCATGACCTTATCTCGCAAAATGGGCGGCACTACGCGCGCATGGTACTTTTGCGCCACAGGCGGTGCATAAAAGGACACAATCAAGTTTTGCGTCGTAGGCTTGAATAAATATTTTGGCGTAAGTCCTTGTACGTAAAAATCAAAAAGCATGTCGCGTGGCAAGTCATGTTCACAGCAAGTGATGACATGCTGATGGTCAAGTGTCAAGCATTCAAGGCCAAGACGCTCTGCAGCACGTGGGACAAAATACTCTAAATCCGTCATACACACGTCTGCTTTGAAGTCTTCAATGATTTTCATTGTTTGACGAGTGTATTTTTCTTTTTGCCACAAAATGGGCACAGCTTTTTTTACAGTGCCAGCAAAATCAACTTTATAATCATTAAAGACTGTCCCAAGGTTAGGCAACTTCGCCACAGGAAATTCGTCTTTAAAAACATTCAGGGCATCATCATTGGCTACAAATAAAAAATCATGCTGGGAAAGTTTTCTGGCAATGGTTAAACCACGCATGGCATGTCCATGCCCTGTGCCGTGAATCCCGTAAACAATGCGCGCCATAGAATGTCCTTCTTATCCTTCCTGCAAGATATTTTGTAAAAGCGTTTTTTGGAAAATAGATATAATTGCAAAAAAAATTGCGTAGCAAAATCCAAAATATCTTCTAGAGGTTCTCACTTTTACCAAAGGCAAGGCTTATGGTCAATGTTAACAAGGGGAAAATTTACGGAAAATGTTATTCAACACTTTGTATCGCTCTTGCCTTTTTTGTGTGAAAAGTGTAGCGAATGTGTAGCGTTTTGCTCGGGCAGGCTACATCTAGCTGTATATAAGGTGTGCTGTACCAACACTACATAGGATTTATAATGAACGAATTTCATAAGACTCTGGATATATGGGTAAAATTTATGGACGGCAAGCCGCTTGGCAAGCATGCGGTGCCCGCTCATGTTTTACGCGGTTGGAAATTAAGCCGTGAGTATGGTATTGATCCTTTTGAACCTATTACGACTCCCATTTTATCAGCCATAGAATTTAAGAATCTTCTTGTAGAAAATAAATTGCTTATGCAAGCTTCAACCCCTATGTTAAGTCTGCTGAGCACCTCCATACGCGGCACAGGTTACATTACGACGCTTTCCCTTGCTTCCGGACATATTTTGGCTGTGGAGGGCGATGAAGACTCCATGGAAGAAGCAAGAAAACAGCATAATATTTTAGGTGCTTATAAGCATATTAGTAAGGTGGGCACTACAGCTATCTACACATCTATTTGCGAAAAAAAACCTATCATCTTACAAGGCCCAGAGCATTATAACAGATACTTGCATGACTGGTGTTGCGCATCTGCGCCCATATTTCACATGGGTTCGCCCATAGCTTCCATTACAATTTCTAGCCATATTTCACGGCGCGATAGGCATACCTTGGCTCTTGCGCAGTCTTGCGCCGAAGCCATTAGCATTCGAATGCAAGAGCTTGTTTTGCAAAAAAATAAAGAGCACCTTAATTTTATGCTACAAACGGTGTATGATTCCTTGCCAGATATGACCCTTGCGGTGAATGCACAGGGCATCTTAACGCATGCCAATAAAAGTGCGTGTACTTTTTTGGGTATTGATAGAAAAAGCGAAAATATTCATCTTTCAGACTTTATCGCTTTGCAAGATTTTGTGCGCGTCAAAGAATTACATGAGAAAGGCACGCAGGGCATTCTTGGGGTAGAGGTGACCACTCCTAAAGGCCCGAAAAATATGACGTGTCGCTTTTCGCCCATCAAAGGCAAGAGTAAAAACCTTGGCATGCTTATTTCTATCAGCAATCAGCAAGATCTCATTGACTTAACAAAGCGCGTGGTGGGCAACTATGCCAAATATTCCTTTGATGATATCAAGGGTGAAAATGAACAGCTCAAAAAACAAATTGTCCTCGCCAGCAAGGCGGCCAATTCCGGTCACCGAATTTTGCTCAACGGTGAAAGCGGTACAGGTAAGGAGCTTTTTGCTCAGGCAATTCACAATATTAGCGCCACTAGTAAGGGGCCATTTGTGGCTATTTCTTGCGCTGCCATTCCGCGCGATCTCATCGAATCTGAGCTTTTTGGTTATGTGGGTGGCGCTTTTACCGGAGCGCGTAGAAATGGTATGGTGGGTAAATTTGAACTTGCAAGCAATGGGACGCTTTTTTTGGACGAAATTAATAGTCTCCCGCTAGAAATGCAGGTGAAGCTTCTACGCGTGCTTCAGCAAATGGAGATTATCCGTATTGGGGATACAAAGCCAACGCCCATCAATGTGCGAATTATTGCGGCTACCAATAAAGATTTACGCCAAGAAGTGGCATTGGGTAACTTTCGCGAAGACTTATATTTTAGGCTGAATGTTATAGAAATTTGCATTCCTCCCTTACGCGAACGAAAAGACGATATCAGCCTTTTGGCGCATCTTTTTTTACGTCGTCAAAGTTCACATTTTCAATATATTACCAATGATGCCATTAAGGCTTTATACTCTTATGCTTGGCCTGGCAATGTGCGTGAGCTTGATAATATTTGTGAGCGAGCATTGCTGCTTTCCGAAGATGGAATTATTACTGTTCAGCATTTGCCTGCGCAAGTGACCTCTGCTGTAGAACAATCGCCAGTACAATTATCAGGGCAATCAGCAATGCAGTCGCTTACTGGGCATATCTCAACGCCCATTTTGCAGGCTGAAGTTTTTTCAGAAAAAACCATGCGAGCCAGCAGCAAGGAGCTTATCTACAAAACCCTCGAGCAATGCGGCGGAAACATTAGCAAAGCCGCAGCACAAATGGGTGTGGCGCGCAGTACCTTGTATCGACGTTTACGAAAATATGAGGAAAGTTGAGTAATAGTGGAACATTTTTGGTGACTCCTTTATGGATTTGTATCGCTTTGTAGCATTTTGCTACAAAGCGATACAAGTCATTCCATGTGAAGGTTAGCAAGGCAAGCTTCGCGCAAGAATGCAAACTCTATCTTGCTTAAAAAAGCTTTTTTTATGAGTTTATTTTCTATAATAGTGTGTTTTCACAGAAATTTTCTTTCTAGAACAATCTAAAACAAAATCCATTCTCATACATGTAACATACATGTCTTTTTTTGTAACTCTTCGTTTGATACGAGATAGAGGCATATATTTTGCAATAAATATTGTATACTAACTCACGATTGTGTATTAATTTAGTATGTTTTGTGTTGGTTTTACTGTTTTGTAGTATGTTTATGAATCAGTTTGGGTGTGGTTTACATTTTTACGAAGAGGAGTGAGATATGGGAGATTTTGATTTACAGTCTAAGAGTCGTATTGTACCTGCTGTAAGTACTGAAACCTTTGTTTGTTTGGCAATTATTGTAGCATTATTTGTCGGCCTAAGTTTTGAAATGGGCATGTCAAATATGTTTTCCACTTTTTTTAATACAGCTCATGACCTAATTCTTAATACAATTTGGTATTTGGGTGGTCTTTTGGTGCTTACC